>NZ_JASDCZ010000179.1:0-2866 GCF_030407635.1 Micrococcus sp. APC 4021 | reverse complement strand
CCGAGCACACCCCCGCCCCCGCCGACCTCGACCCGACGGTCGCCGCGATCGCGGAGGACATCGTCACCGAGGACGCCGCCCCCGTGGCCCCCGAGCAGACCTTCGCCGACTTCGGGGTGCACCCCAAGATCGTCGAGGCCCTGGAGGCCAAGGGCATCGTCCACCCCTTCCCCATCCAGGCCATGACCCTGCCGGTCGCCCTCGGCGGCCACGACATCATCGGCCAGGCCAAGACCGGCACCGGCAAGACCCTCGGCTTCGGCATCCCCGCGCTACAGCGCGCCATCGGCCCGGGCGAGCCCGGCTGGGACGGCCTCGAGGCCAAGGGCACCGCGGGCGCCCCGCAGGCCCTGATCGTCGCCCCGACGCGCGAGCTCGCCGTCCAGGTGGCCGGCGACCTCACGGCCGCCGCGGCCCGGCGCCCCCTGCGCATCGCCACCATCTACGGCGGCCGCGCCTACGAGCCGCAGATCGAGGAGCTGCAGCGCGGCGTCGAGATCGTCGTCGGCACCCCCGGCCGCCTCATCGACCTGATGCGCCAGCGCCACCTGCGCCTGGACCTGGTGAACACGGTGGTGCTGGACGAGGCCGACGAGATGCTGGACCTCGGCTTCCTCCCCGACGTCGAGACCCTGCTCGCCGCCGTCCCGGCCGTGCGTCAGACCATGCTGTTCTCGGCCACCATGCCGGGTCCCGTGGTCGCGATGGCGCGCCGCTACATGACGCAGCCGACCCACATCCGCGCGGCGGACCCGGAGGACGAGGGCCTGACGAAGAAGGACATCCGTCAGCTCGTCTACCGCGCCCACCACATGGACAAGGACGAGCTCGTGGCCCGCGCCCTGCAGGCCGAGGGCCGCGGCCGGACCATCATCTTCACGCGCACCAAGCGCACGGCAGCCCGCGTGGCGGACGAGCTGACGGCGCGCGGCTTCGCGGCCGGCGCGCTGCACGGCGACCTCGGCCAGGGCGCCCGCGAGCAGGCGCTGCGCGCGTTCCGCAACGGCAAGGTGGACATCCTCGTGGCCACCGACGTCGCGGCGCGCGGCATCGACGTCGACGACGTCACCCACGTGTTCAACTTCCAGGCGCCGGAGGACGAGAAGACCTACGTGCACCGCGTGGGCCGCACGGGCCGCGCCGGCAACAAGGGCGTGGCGGTGACCCTCGTGGACTGGGAGGACATGCCGCGCTGGTCCCTGATCGACAAGGCGCTCGGCCTCGGCCAGCCCGAGCCGGTGGAGACCTACTCCTCCTCCCCGCACCTGTTCTCCGACCTCGACATCCCGAAGGGCACGAAGGGCCGCCTGCCCCAGGCCAAGCGCGTGCTCGAGGGCCTCGAGGGCGAGACGCTCGAGGACCTCGGCGGACCCGAGGCGAAGCAGCGCGACGGCGGCCGCGGACGGGGTCGCGACGGCGGCCGGTCCCGTGACGGCGAGCGCGGCGGCCGAGGCCGGGGCGGGCGCTCCGGCGAGGGCCGTGACCGGGCGCGCGGCGGAGGCCGTGGCGAACGGACCGAGCGTTCTCCTCGCGGTCGTGACGAGGCGCGCGCCGAGGGCCGCGGGCGTGGTGAGGCACCCGCCGAGCAGCGCGCCGAGGGCCGGGGCCGTGGTCGCGGCGAGGGCCGCGAGCGCACCGCCTCACGCCCCGAGACCCCCGCGGCCCGGACGCCGGAGCCGGTGGCCGGCGTCGAGCTCACGGAGGCCCGCCGGGCCGAGCGCGCCGAGGCCCGGGCCGAGGCCCGTCGTCGCCGGGGCGGCCGCACCCGCACGCGCCGCAGCAACGGCGAGGTCGTGGACGGCTGACCCTCCCTTCCGGGCCCCCGGGAGTCTTCTGCACGAATGACCCTTCTGACCGCCGTGCAGGCGGCCGGAAGGGTCATTCGCGCAACGGATCCTCCGCCGTCGCCCGGGCCGTCCGGGCTCAGCCGCGGATGATCGCCGTGCCGGTGCCCTGCCGCTCGATCTCGGCGAGCACCTCCGCGCCCGTGGTGTGCTCGCCGATCGGATTGGGCTTGCCGGTGCCGTGGTAGTCGGACGAGCCGGTGACGAACAGCCCGTGCCGGTCCGCGAACGCGCGCAGCCAGGTGCGCTCCTCCGCCGGGTTGTCCCGGTGCTCGACCTCGACCCCCGCCAGTCCGGCCTCGGCCATCTGCTCGAACACCTCGTCGCCCACCACGCGGCCCCGCATGCGCGCCCGGGGATGCGCGAACACCGGCACCCCACCGGCGGCCCGGATGAGCGCGACCGCCTCGGCCGGGTCCGGGGCGAAGTGCGGCACGTAGTACTTGGACCGGCCGGCGAGGATCTCCCGGAACGCCGCGGACCGGTCCGGGACGGCCCCGATCGTCACGAGGGCGTCGGCCAGGTGGGGCCGGCCGATCGTCGCGTTCTCCGCCGCGTGCTCCTGGACCAGCTCCCACGTGATCGGGAAGTCCGCCCCCAGCCGCCGCACCATCTCCTGCGCCCGGATCAGCCGCGCGTCGCGGGCCAGGCCGACCTCCCGCAGCAGGGCGGGGTCCTCGGGGTCGTGCAGGTAGCTGAGCACGTGCACGCTCACGCCGTCGGCGGAGGTGCAGGACATCTCCATGCCGGGCACGAGCGTCAGCCCGGTCTCCCGCGCGGCGTGGGCGGCCTCGGCCCAGCCGGCGGTCGTGTCGTGGTCGGTGAGCGCGAGGCCGTCCAGCCCGGCCCGCGCCGCCGCACGCACCACGTCGGCCGGCGGCTCGGTGCCGTCGGACTCGGTCGAGTGCGTGTGCAGGTCGTAGCGGGCCATGGCGGCCATGGTACCGACGACCCGCGCGCGGCGGCCCCGACCCGCCCGCGCCCACCGGTGCCATGATGGAGGGCATGACCGATGCCGCACA
>NZ_JASDCZ010000178.1:0-2894 GCF_030407635.1 Micrococcus sp. APC 4021 | reverse complement strand
GCCGCCACCGCGCCCGACGAGCCCGGGCGAGGCCGTCGTCTGCCCCGGCACGAGCGTCGCCGCCAGCTGCTGGACTGCGCCCGCGCGGTCTTCGCCGCCGAGCGGTACGCGGGGGCCTCCATGGAGCAGATCGCCGAGCGGGCCGAGGTCTCCAAGCCGGTCCTCTACCAGCACTTCCCCAGCAAGCACGAGCTCTTCCTCGAGCTGTTGGACGCCGAGGTCGCGAGCCTGCGCGCGCTCCTCGAGGCGGCGATGGACACCCGCCGGGACAACCGCGAACGGGTGCGGGCCACCGTCGCCGCCGTGTTCGAGTACATGGCCTCCCCCGAGCGGACCCACCGCCTCATCTTCGACTCCGGCATCGACGCGGACCCGGAGGTGCGCACGCGCAGCGAGGCCGTCCACCGGCTGCTCTCCTCCGAGGTCGCGCGCACCATCCGCGCGGACACCACCGTAGCCGAGGCCGAGGCCGAGGTGCTCTCCCGCGGACTCGTCGGCTATCTCCTGGGCGCCGCCCGCCACTGGGCGGACCGGCTCGACGCCGACGCCCGCCCCGCCGCCGCCGAGATGGCCCGCACGGTGGACGCGCTCGTCTGGCGCGGCCTCGCCTCGCTGCCCTCCGCGGACGACGCGCCGCGCTGACCCGGCCGTCCGGCCCGTTTCGCCCGCGGGTGAACCTCGTGGGCGCCCGTCCACCCCGCCGAGCGGTCCCGTAGGCTGACGGCGGACCGCACAGGACGCGACGAAGAGAAGAGGTTCCCCATGGAGATCCGCATCGGTGTGCAGCACGTCGGCCGCGAGGTCGTCATCGACAGCGAGCAGTCGGCGGACGAGGTCCGCTCCCTCGTGGACGCCGCCGTCGCCGACGGCACCCCGCTGGTCCTGGCGGACGCCAAGGGCCGCCAGGTGGTCGTCCCCGGCGACCGCATCGGCTTCGTGGAGATCGGCGCGAAGAAGTCGGGCCCGCTCGGGTTCGCCGCCTCCTGACCCGCCCCGCACGCCCCGGTGATCCGCCGGGGCGTGCGTCGTCTCGGCCCCCTTGCCCAGGAGCATCGCCATGTCCTCCCACGCCCTCGGCCTCCGCGGCCCTGCCGACCCGGCCCTGCTCGAGCGCCTCGCCGCCCTGCGGACGGAGCTCGAGCTGCCGTCGGCCTTCCCCACCCCCGTCCTGGCCGAGGCGGAGGCGGCCGCGCATGGGGTGCACGTGGGCCTGGCCGGGAGCCCGGACCACGCGGACCGCACGGCCCTGCCGTTCGTCACCGTGGACCCCGCCGGCGCCACGGACCTGGACCAGGCCCTGCTCCTGACCCCCTCCGACGACGACGGCATCCTGGTCCGCTACGCGATCGCGGACGTGCCCGCCTTCGTGGCACCGGGCGGCGCCGTGGACGCCGAGGCCCGCCGCCGCGGCCAGACCGTCTACCTGCCCGACGGCCGGGTCCCCCTGCACCCGGAGGTGTTGAGCGAGGACGCCGCCTCCCTGCTGCCGGACCGCGAGCGCCCGGCGTTCGTGTGGACGTTCCTGCTGGACGCCGCGGGCGCCGTCGTCGAGACCGGCCTCGAACGCGCCCGCGTCCGCTCCCGGGCGCAGCTGACGTACGGGCAGGTGCAGGCCTTCCTCGACGCTCGGCCGGGGGCGCAGGCGCCGGCGACGCCGCGTCCCGGGGTCACCGACGCGGACCGGGCCGCCGCCGAGGGGTGGCCGGCCGAGGTGCGCGACTCGCTGGCGCTGCTGCCGGAGGTGGGCCGACGGCGGGCCGCGCAGGAGGCCGCCCGCGGCGGCGCCTCCCTGAACCTGCCGGACCAGGAGGTCCTTGCCACCGAGGACGGGGCGCACGAGCTCGTGCACCGGGCGCCGCTGCCGGCGGAGGAGCACAACGCCCAGCTCTCCCTGCTGACCGGCATGGCCGCGGCCGAGCTGATGCTGGCCGCCGGGGTCGGGATCCTGCGCACGATGCCGGCACCGGACGCCGACGCCGTCGCCGCCTTCCGAGAGCGCACGCGCGCCCTGGGCGTCCCGTGGGACGAGGGCCAGGACTACGGCGCCTACCTGCGTTCCCTCGACCCGGCCGACGCACGGCACCTGGCGGTGCTGCATGCGGCGACCGGGCTGTTCCGCGGCGCCGGGTACACGGCCTTCGACGCGCAGGCCGAGGACCCGGCCCTGCGCACGCCGCCGGCCGAACCGGCCCAGGCCGCGCTCGCCGCCCCCTACGCCCACGCCACCGCTCCCCTGCGCCGGCTCGTGGACCGCTTCGTCCTGGCCCTGTGCCACGCCCACGCCTCCGGCGCCCCCGCCCCCGCGTGGGTCCGCAGCGCCCTGCCCGAGCTGCCCGCCCTCATGGCGGACTCGTCGCGCCGGGCCTCGGCCGCGAGCCGGACAGCGGCGGACCTCGTGGAGGCGGCGGCGCTCGAGTCTCGCGTCGGCGCGGAGCTCGAGGGGATCGCGGTGCGCGAGGCGAAGGACGGCACGGAGGTGTGGCTGCTCGACCCGGCCGTGAGCCTGCGGGTGCCGGGCAGCGTCCCGGCGGGCACCCGGGTGCGCGTGCGGATCGAGGGCGTGGACCGCGCCTCGGGTGCGATCACGGCCGCGGGGGTAGACTGGTCGCACAGCTCACGCTGACCCAGGATGACCGGTCGCTCTCTGATCACCCTGACCCGCCGCCCGCGCCCCTGACGCCCGGGACGGCACCATGACCTGCCGGATCCGGCACGGCCCGCCTCGCACGGCGCGCCCGGCCCGGTTCCACGGGGCGCCGCCCGTCGGCCGCTCCGCGTGCTTGCCTCGCGATCGGCTTCCGCTTGAACCGCGCGCACGGCGGAGCCGGGCCTTCCGCCCGCCGTGACGACGCCCGACCAGGAACGCGAGTCGCCATGACCCAGAACTCCGAGCA
>NZ_JASDCZ010000177.1:0-2991 GCF_030407635.1 Micrococcus sp. APC 4021 | reverse complement strand
GCGCCCGTGGACACCCCGCAGGACCCGCCCCGCCGGGACGACCCCTCAGGCGGCCCCGTGGAGCCGGCCGTCGACGCCGCCCTGGACCGGGTGCACGCCCTGCTCCGGCAGGCCCGCGTCACCGCGGCGCCCGACGCCCCGACGGCCCTGGACGCCCGCGGCTGGTGGGAGCTCTCCCTCGAGGCCGCGCTGCGCGACGAGCCCCGGGAGTCCGCCCGCCTCGCCGACTCCGGCCTGGCCGCGCTCGTGCCCGGCCAGGACGACGTCCGCCTCGCCCTGCTGCGGGCGCTCGCCGTCGCCGCGGGCCAGGTCGGGGACGAGGCCGCCCTGACCCGCTGGGTGGAGGCCCGGGCGGCGCTGCTGCGCCACCTCGGCCGGCCCCGGCAGGCCGGGCTCGAGTCCCAGCTCGGCGCCGCCCTCGTGCGCGATCCGGACACGGTCGAGGCGGCGGTGCTGGCCGGCGTCGTGGAGGACGAGCCGGGCGCTCCCGGCGAGGACCCCGGGGACACCGTCCTGCCCGAGGCCGCCCTGGCGCTGGCCGTGCACCGCGTGCACACCGGGGACCTGGACGCCGCGCTCGAGCTGGCCCGCCGCGTCATCGCCGTCCTGGGCGGGCTGCGCGCGGCCGGTGCCCTTCTGCCCACCGGCTCGTGGTCCAGCGCGCACCTGCTGCTCGCCCGCCTGCACCTGTGGCGGGGCGAGCACGCCGAGGCGGACGCGGCGGCCGCCGTCGTCACCGCGCTGCCCGCCGCCCGCGCCGTCCTGGCCTCCGCCACCACGGTGCGGGCGATCGCCGCCCACGAGCTGGACCGTCCGACGGCCGCCCTCGACCTGGCGTTCGAGGCGGCGGAGCGGATGGCCTCGGTCGGGCTGCGGCGCGGCGCCGCCTCCGCGGCGGCTCTGGCCGGGCGCGTGGCCGGCGACCTCGGCGGGTACGAGGAGGTCGCCGTGGCCGCGTGGGAGCTGGCCTCCGTGCACGCGGAGAAGGCCGAGGCGCCGGAGGCCTCGAGCCTGAGCTACTGGTGGGCGCACCAGCTCGTGCTCGCCGGCCGCGCCGACGAGGCCGAGCCCCTGCTCGCCCGGCTGGTGCGCCGGGAGGCCACCCACGGCCGGGACGTCGAGCAGGCCCGCGCCCTCGTGGACCTCGGCCACGCCCACCACGACCAGGACCGCGCCGAGAACGCGCTGCCCCTGTGGCGGGAGGCGGCCGGTCTGTTCGAGGCCCACGGCCAGTGGGAGGACGCCGCGCGCACGCTCCTGGCCGCCGGCGCCCTCGTGAACCGCGAGCGCGACGAACGCACCCGGCCCTCCGCCCTCGACCTGTTCGAGCGGGCGGTCGCGGCCGCGCGCCAGGCGGTGGACGAGGACCCGGCGGTGCTGCCGGCCGCGCTGCACGCGCACGGGTACCTGCTGTGCGAGTCCGGCCAGGCGGAGGGCCTCGACCTCCTCGAGGAGGCGCTCGCCCTCGTGCGGGACGCCGGCGCCGACTGGCAGGTGGCCGACTACACGGACACCCGCGCCCGGGCCCTGTGGTCGCTCGAGCGGGGGCCGGAGGCGATCGCCACCGCGCTGCAGTCCGCCGACCTGTTCACGGCCGCCGGGGACCGCGAGGGCGCCGCGCAGGCCGAGCTCTTCGCCGCCTACGTGGTGGCCGAGGACGGCAGCCCCGAGCCGGCCGCGACGCTCTTCCGCCTGGTGTGCGACTCCACCGACTCCACGCTCGTGCGCCTCGGGGCGCTCACGGGCCTGCACCAGTGCCTGTCCGCCCTCGGGGACCACGACGGCGCCGCGCGCGTCCGGGACGAGCTCGACGCGCTCCGGGAGGGGCTCGGCGCGGACTGACCGCCGCTCGAGGGGGCGGCCCGGCCCGGCGGGCCGGCCCGACGGTGGCGGCAGCCGGGGCGGCTCAGAGGCCGACGCGGCCCAGGGCGGCGTCGGCGGCGGCCCGGCGGGCGGCCCGCACGGCGCGGGGCGCGGTCGGTTGCGCCGCGAGGGCGGCGAGGACGGTCGCGACGCGGGCGGCCAGCGCCACCTCGTCGACCTCGTTGCGGGCGTGGCGCCGGAACCGTGCGGCCACGGCGTGCAGCGCGGCGCCGCCGGCGCCGAGGTCCACGGCGCCCGCCTCGAGATGGGCGATCAGGACGGCCCAGTCGTCCACGCGGTGTCCCATGCCCAGGTCGTCGGCGTCCAGCACGCCGGTGATCCGCTCCCCCGCCGCGTCCACGTGCAGGTTCCCCGGGTGCAGGTCGCCGTGCACGGGCACGCGCGGGCCGGGGTCCCCGGCCGCGAGCGCCGCGCGGATCCGGTCCGCCCGGGCGGCCGCCTCGTCCTGGGCCTCGGGGTCCAGCACGACGGCGGCCCACGTGGCGTGCTCGAGCAGGACGGCGGGTCCGCCGTCGTCCGCGTCGGCGCCCCCGGCCGCCCCGGCCGGGGGGCCCGCCGGGCCGGGGGGCTCCTCGGGCACCGGCGGCAGCCGGTCCAGCAGCGCGGCGACCCGCGCGGGGTCGAGCGCGGCGGCCTCGGGCCCGGCCAGCAGCGCCCGCCAGGGCAGGCCCGGCACGCTCGCGAGCGGGAGCACCCCGCGCTCCGGCGCCGCGAGGACGGCGGGCACCGGCACCCCGGCCGCCCCCGCCGCGGCCTGGCGCCGGGCGACCCGTGCGGCGCGCGCGGGCGAGGACGAGGGTGCGGGAGCGGACGCGGGCGTCGCCCGCGCGTCCGGTCATCACGTCCAGGTCCAGGACGCGCGCGAGCCGGCGTCCCCGCTGCAGGTGCAGGGCGTCGGCTCGGGTGCGCAGCCAGCGCTCGCCCGACGCGCGGACGGCCTGGCGCGCGGCGGCTCGGTCGATGCTCACGGGCGCGCCCGCCCGGCGGGGCTCAGCAGGCCCGGCGCCGCGCCAGGACGTTGTCCAGGTCCAGGGCGGCGATGTCCTGCTCGGCGGCGGCGCTGATCTGATCGTCCGCCGTGCGCGCGGCGTCCTGGAGCCGGGTGTC
>NZ_JASDCZ010000176.1:0-2999 GCF_030407635.1 Micrococcus sp. APC 4021 | reverse complement strand
CCGCACCCCCGACGGCACTTTCGTTTGGGAAACGGCGCCCTCCGAGAGCGCTTTCGTTCGGGAAACGGCGCCCTCCGCCATCCCCGGGCCCGACGGCGTCGCCCACCTCCCGCGCCCGCTGCGCGGTCGCGTGGAGTTCGAGCATGTGCGCTTCTCCTACACGCCGGAGAAGCCGCTCATCACGGACCTGAACTTCGTGGCGGAGCCGGGGCAGACGGTCGCGATCGTCGGGCCGACCGGTGCCGGCAAGACCACCCTGGTCAACCTGATCATGCGGTTCTACGAGGTGGACGGCGGGCGGATCCTGCTGGACGGCGTGGACACCCGCACGGTCAGCCGCGGCGAGCTGCGCGCCGCCACCGGCATGGTGCTCCAGGACGCCGTGCTCTTCGGCGGGACCATCCGGGAGAACATCCGCTACGGCCGACTCGACGCCACGGACGAGGAGGTCGTCGCGGCGGCGAAGGCCACCTACGTGGACCGTTTCGTGCACACCCTGCCCGACGGCTACGACACCGTGATCGAGCAGGACGCCGCCAACGTGTCCGCGGGCGAGCGGCAGCTCATCACCATCGCCCGTGCGTTCCTGGCCCAGCCCTCGCTCCTGATCCTGGACGAGGCCACCTCCTCCGTGGACACCCGCACCGAGGTGCTGGTCCAGGGCGCGATGGCGGCGCTGCGCTCGGACCGCACGAGCTTCGTGATCGCCCACCGCCTCTCCACCATCCGGGACGCGGACGTCATCCTCGTGATGGAGGACGGCGACATCGTGGAGCAGGGCTCGCACGATCAGCTGCTGGCCGCTCGCGGCGCGTACTTCCGGCTGTACAGGAGCCAGTTCCAGGGCGGGGAACAGGCGGAGGAGCAGGACGACGACGGCGCGCCCGCCGCGCGCGAGGACGCCCGCTGAGGCCGGGGCTGGATGGCGCCGGCGCCCAGCCACTGGCCGCTGGCGTCGCTGCGACACGGGACCACCCGATGACCTTCTCGATCCAGGTGCCGGTGAGTTTCACGAGCCCGCACCTCTCCGGAGCCGGAGGTGTACGGGGCTAGGGCGCGCGGCGGTGACGGGAGTATCGAAACCCGATCGTCGGGCCACCCCTGCCGGTGTGGCCGCGCTCATTCGTCCCCTGAGATTGCGCATCCGTCACGCGCAGGACCCTCTTGACTCCCTGGTGGGGCACGTCTGTGGACCGACCGAGAATTCTCTGGACACAGGGCGAGCACCTTCATAGAGTGTGACGCAGATCACGACTGAGCGTGAACCATAAGGAGGAGCGACATGGGTATGAAGCAGCGGATTTCTAAGGTCGGTGCCGGCGTGGCCGTCGCTGGACCGTTGGCCGTCTCCGGTGCGGTGCCAGCGCAGGCGCTGACGGACTCCGGTCGGCAGGACTGCAGCGCAGGACTCCTCCTGTCGGGCACCTACGGCTACTGCTACTACCCGTACTGACTCGCCGGCACCGATGACTTCATTACGCATTCCTGCGACGGCCGCCCTGGTGGCGGCCGTCGCCCTGACCCTCACCGGCTGCGTCGGTCGGGAGTCTGCGGGCCTCGGCGGTTCATCCACGGTCGCCGCTCCCCCCACCGCGACGGCCGAGAAGACCTGGGACGCCTCGCAGTGGGTTCCCACCGAGAGGATCGAACCCCTCCTGACGACGGAGGCGGAGAAGGAGCGCGCCTACCGTGAGCAAGTCGCGCGGCACGCTCAGGGGGCGGGAATGCCCGCGCCGCCTCAGGTGGAGCGCTCCGGGTGGTACGCCACGTCCCTCGAGTCGGACCGCATGGTGTCCACATGCCTGGCCGAGGCCGGGTGGCCGAACTCGGTCGGTCCGACCGGGGGAATTCAGATCGACACCCCACCTGAGTCCCAGAGGTCTGCTTTCGAGGCGGCCTACGTGACCTGCTACGCACAGCACCCGGTGGATCCGAGCTACACCCAGGACTGGACCGATCCGCAGCTCCGCCTCGTCTATGACTACTGGGACCAATACCTCATCCCGTGTCTCGAGGCCTACGGCTACACGGTCGACACCTCCGCGCGCCCCTCCAAAGAGGCATTCGTCTCCGCGTTCTACACTCCAGGCCGCCACCAGTGGTGGCCCTTCGCGGACAGCATGAGGGGCGTGTCGGCAGAACGCCAGGCCGAGGTCGCGCAGACATGCCCGGAGCTTCCGCCGCAGGATGTCTTCTGGGGGTCATCCGGATGAATCGCCCCGCCCGCTGGGCCGCCCTCGTCCTTGCGCTCGTGGCCGTCGCCGCGCTCGCCTTCTGGGCCGGCCGGGTCACGCTCACCCCTCCGGCTCAGGCCGAGCAGCGTCCGGCCGCGAGCGCCCTCGTCACCGTCGCCGAGCAGGAGCTCGGCCGCGTCATCACCCTCGGCGTCTCCGTGTCGCGCGAGCAGACGCCGGCGGCGGTGAACGCGCTGACCGGCGTCGTCACCCGGGCCGGAGAGTCCGGCGAGGTGGCTGCCGGGGAGGTGCTGTACGCCGTCGCCCAGAAGCCCGTGCTCGTCCTCCAGGGCGAGCTTCCCCAGTGGCGCCCTCTCGGGGAGGGCACTTCCGGCGACGACGTCGCCGCGTTCCAGCGCATGCTCGCCGCCACCGGCGCGAAGGTGGAGGCCACCGGCACGTGGGACGAGGCCACCGCGGACGCCTGGGACGACTGGCTCACCGAACGCGGCTACCCCGCCGCGGACACCGTGGAGCTCGGCCAGCTCGTGGTCCTCGACGCCCTCCCCGCGCCCCTCAGCGTGGACGCGAAGACCACCGCCGTCGGCACCACCCTCGCCGGCGGCGAGAACGTGGTGGCCCGCCCCGGCGACCAACCGGACTTCGCCCTCGAGGTCAACCAGGAGCAGGCCGCCCTCATCCCGGCCGGCACCCAGGTCACCGTGCCCCACGGCGAACACGAATGGAAGGCCGTCGCCGCGCTCGCCTTCTGGGCCGGCCGGGTCACGCTCACCCCTCCGGCTCAGGCCGAGCAGCGTCCGGCCG
>NZ_JASDCZ010000175.1:0-3035 GCF_030407635.1 Micrococcus sp. APC 4021 | reverse complement strand
GGGGCCGGGCGCTGCGGGGCGGCGGTGCTCACGGGCGCTCTCCTTCCGTGGTGGGGTGGGCGGCGGGCGCCTCACCGGCGGTGCCGGGCGTGCCCGCGGCGACGTCCGCGCCGGAGGCGAGGGCCGCGTCGTCGGGGGTCTGGCCGGCCATCATGAGGCCGAGCGTCTCGCGCGAGGTGTCCCCCGGCACGATGCCGACGATCCGCCCGTGGTACATCACGGCGATCCGGTCCGCCAGCTCGAGGACCTCGTCCAGCTCGGTGGAGACGATCAGCACGGGGGTGCCGGCGTCGCGCTCGGCGATGATCCGGTCGTGCAGGAACTCGATCGAGCCGACGTCCACGCCGCGCGTGGGCTGCGAGGCGATGAACAGGCGCAGCCCGTCCACGAGCTCGCGGGCCATGACGACCTTCTGCTGGTTGCCTCCCGAGAGGGAGGAGACCGGCAGGTCCACGCCCTGGGTGCGGACGTCGAACTCGGCCACGCGGCGCTCGGCGAGCGCCCGCACCGCGGCGGGGCGCATCTGCACGGCGTTGCCGGCCGGGGCGACGTCGTACCGGTTGAGCACCATGTTCTCCGCCACGGAGAACGGGCCGACGAGCCCGTCCGTGGAGCGGTCCTCGGGCACGAAGCCGACGCCGGCGCGGATGATCTGGCGGGTGGACCGGCCGATCAGCTCCCGGCCGTCCAGGGTGACGGAGCCGGTGGCCTTGACCAGGCCCATGATCGCCTCGGTCAGCTCGGTCTGCCCGTTGCCCTGCACACCGGCCACGGCGAGGACCTCGCCCTGGCGGACGGCGAAGGACACGGCGTCCAGCAGCACCTGGCCCGTGGGCGAGACGACGGAGAGGTCCTCGACGCGGAACGTCTCCTCCCCCAGGGTCGGGGCCGTCTTGCGCCGCTCGAGGACGACGTTCCGGCCCACCATGAGGGCGGCCAGCTCGGCGGCCTCGGCGGAGGGCTCCGCCGTGCCGACCACGCGGCCGCGGCGCAGCACGGTGATGTCGTCCGAGACGGCCTTGACCTCGCGCAGCTTGTGGGAGATGAACACGATCGCCGTGCCGTCCGCCCGCAGCTGCCGGATGATGCCGAGCAGCTCGTCGGTCTCCTGGGGGGTGAGCACGGCGGTCGGCTCGTCCAGGATGAGGATGCGTGCGTCGCGGACGAGGGCCTTGATGATCTCGACGCGCTGCTGCACGCCCACGGGCAGGTCCTCGACGACGGCGTCCGGGTCCACGTCGAAGCCGTACTGGGCGGAGATCTCCCGGATCCGCCGGCGGGTGGCCTCGAGGTCGAGCACGCCCAGGGCGCGGGTGTGCTCGTCGCCGAGGGCCACGTTCTCGGCCACCGTGAAGACGGGCACGAGCATGAAGTGCTGGTGCACCATGCCGATGCCCGCGCGCATGGCCTCGCCGGGGCCGGAGAACCGGACGGGCTCGCCGTCGAGCAGGATCTCCCCCTCGGTGGGCTCGTAGAGCCCGAAGAGGACGTTCATCAGGGTGGACTTGCCGGCGCCGTTCTCGCCGAGGAGGGTGTGCACCCGCCCCGACTCCACGGTCAGGTTCACGTCCTCGTTCGCGGCGAACGAGCCGAAGCGCTTGGTGATCCCGCGCAGTTCGAGCCTCATCGAGGGCCTTCCGTCTGGTCGATGCTCGTGGTGCCGCGCTCGGCGGCGGGGGCGGGCCGGGCGCCCGCGCGCCGCGGGGCCGGTCCGGAGGGGTTTGGGCCGGCCCTGCGGCGGTGGCGAGGCGGGTCAGGCCTCCGGGGAGTACTCCGAGCCGACCTTCAGCTCGCCCGAGACGATCTTGGCCTCGAGGTCCTTGAGCTCGTCCTTGAGCTCCTGCGGCACCGTGTCCTCGAAGTCGTGGAACGGGGCCAGCTCGACGCCCTTGTTCTCCAGCGTGCCCACGTAGGGCTCGGCCGAGAACTCGTCCTTCAGGTCCGCGGCGATCACGTCGGAGACGGACTGGCCCATGTTCTTCTTCACCGAGGTGAGGATCAGGTTGCCGTCCTTGGTGGACTCGTAGCCGTCCGAGTCCGGCCAGATGACCTTGACGTCCTTGCCGCCCTGGTTCGCCTCGCGGACGGCGTCCAGGGTGCCCAGGCCCACGGGGCCGGCCACCGGCATCACGATGTCGGCGCCCTCGTTGATGAAGTTGGCGGTGTTCGTCTTGCCGTTGGCCACGTTCTGGAAGTCGCCCGTGAAGGAGCCGGTCTTCGCGTCCTTGTCCCAGCCCAGGACCTTGACGTCCTTGTCCTTGACCTCGTTGTAGTGCTCCACGCCGCGGGCGAAGCCGTCCATGAAGATGGTGACGGTGGGCAACTCGGCCCCTCCGTAGGTGGCCACGGTGCCGGTCTCGGTGGTGCCCGCGGCCAGGTAGCCGGCCAGGAACGCCGCCTGCGCCGTGTCGTAGGTGAGCTTCTGGAAGTTGTCGGTGAAGTCGCCGTCGGTGACGTCCACGCCGAAGAAGTGGGTGTCCGAGTGCTGGGCGGCGATCGGCTTCATGGTGTCACCGAGGAGGAAGCCCACGCCGATGACGGCGTCGCAATCGGCGTTGACCATGGCGGTCACGTTCGGGGTGTACTCGCTGGGCTCGTTCGACTCGGCCTCGCTGGTGGTGATGCCGTAGGCCTTCTCCGCGGCCTTGAGGCCCTCGTAGGAGGACTGGTTGAAGGAGCGGTCGTCGAAGCCGCCCTCGTCCGAGACGATGCAGGCCTTGTAGTCGTTGTTGTCCGAGCCGACGCCGTCCACGGTGGCGGCGGCCTCGCTCTCGGCGGCGCCGGAGCCCGAGGCCTCGGACTGCTCCGGCGGGGCGCCGCACGCGGTCAGCAGCAGGCCGGAGACGCCGAGCGCGGCGGCGGGGAGCAGGAGACGACGGCGGCGCGCGGCCGACGGGGTGGCGATGCCCATGGGGTCCTCATTTCGGAAGGCACGGTGCGAGGTCCGCGGCCGCTGGCCGCGGAAAGACGGGGCCCGTGCGGGTGGCCCCGTCCGGATGAGCGCGAGTCTACCGAACGGTGGGCCCGTCCCCTCC
>NZ_JASDCZ010000174.1:0-3052 GCF_030407635.1 Micrococcus sp. APC 4021 | reverse complement strand
GGGGTGAGCCGGTGCGGGGGCGGCACGGCGTGTCTGGCCGGCCGACCCTGCCGGTCCCACACAGACCCCCCGGGGGGCTCAGGGGTGCCCGAGGTGGCCCGAATGTGATGGAGTGCACGGATCCTGTCCGCGACCTGGGAAGTGACCATGGAGCAGTTCGTCACCGCCGCCAACTCGATCATGTGGAGCCTGCCCATGGTCGTCGGGCTCCTCGCCCTGGGCCTGTACTTCACGATCCGCATGGCGGCTCCCCAGGTGCGGCTGCTCAGGGACATGGTGGGCCAGCTGGTCAGGGGAGGATCGTCGTCGGCGGGGATCAGCTCGTTCCAGTCGTTCGCCATGGCCCTGGGCGGGCGCATCGGGGTCGGCAACATCGCGGGCGTCGCGGCCGCGATCTACCTGGGCGGCCCGGGCGCGCTGTTCTGGATGTGGGTGACGGCGATCCTCGGCGCCCCCGTGGCGCTCGTGGAGAGCTCGCTGGCGCAGCTCTACAAGCACAAGGTCCGCGGCGAGTACCGCGGCGGGCCCGCGTACTACATCCTCGAGGGGCTCGGCCGGAACTGGCGGTGGCTGGCGGTCGCGTACGCCGCGGCCACCGTGTTCGCGACGGTCTTCACCGGCCCGCAGATCCAGGCCAACGCCGTCACCGCCGCCACGACCGAGGCATGGGGTTGGGATCCGCTGTGGGTGGGTCTCGGGATGGCCGTGCTGTTCTGCGTGATCGTGTTCGGCGGCATGCACCGCCTGGGCCGCACGGTGGGCCTCGTGGTCCCGTTCATGGCCGGTGCGTACATCCTGGTGGGGCTGCTCGTCGTCGGACTCATGTGGCAGCAGGTCCCCGCGATGTTCGGGCTGATCTTCTCCAGCGCGCTGGGCCTGGACTCGGTCTACGGCGGCATCCTCGGCGCCGCCGTCGCGTGGGGCGTGCGCCGTGCCGTGTACTCCACCGAGATCGGCACCGGTTCGGGTGCCCAGGCCTCGGCGGCCGCCCACGTCTCCCACCCCGTGAAGCAGGGCCTGGCCCAGGCGTTCTCCGCCTACGTGGACACCCTGTTCGTCTGCACCATGACCGGCCTGATGATCCTCGCCACGAACAGCTTCAACGTGCTGGGCACGGGTGAGGGCCCCCCGATCGTGGAGCATCTGCCCGGCGTCGAGGAGGGCCCGGCCTGGGTGCAGATCGGCATCGACGTCGTCCTGCCGTCCTTCGGTCCGTCCTTCGTGGCCGTGGCGGTGTTCCTGTTCGCCTTCACCACGCTGCTGTCCTTCGCGTTCTACGCCGAGACGAACCTCGCGTACCTGATCCCGAACAAGAAGGCGCAGCGCATCTGCATCGCGGCCGCCCGCCTGCTGCTGGCCGCCTCCATGGTCATCGGCTCCGTGCAGACCTCCGCGTTCGTGTGGTCCCTTGCGGACTTCGGTGTGGGCCTGTACACGTGGGTGAACATCCTCGCGCTCGTGCTCCTGAGCCCCGTGGCCATCCGCCTGCTCAAGGACTACGACCGCCAGCGCCGCGCCGGCCAGGACCCCGTCCTGGACCCGGCCGCCATCGGCGTCCGCAACGCCCACCTGTGGGAACAGATCCACGCGGCGTACCAGCAGACCGGCGACCTCGACCGCGCCATGGAGCACGTCGCCGACACCGCCCCGGACACCCGGGCCATCACCGTGGTCCCGCGCCGGGAGGGCTGAGGACCGACGACGGCGGCCCGGGGCGCCGGACGTCCGCGACGACGTCGGGCCACGGGCCAGGGCCGTCCGCGCGGCCTGAATCCCGGCAGGCTCACCCCATGGACCACAAGGAGATCCTCCATCAGGGGCTGCGCCGGCAGCGCGACGCCCTCTTCGCGAAGCTGGACGGCCTGCCCGAGCGGGAGGTCCGCCTGCCCCGCACCCCCACCGGCACCAACCTGCTGGGCCTGCTCGAGCACGCGGCCACGTGCGAGCTCGAGTACTTCGGCGAGGTCTTCGGCCGCCCCGCCGGCATCCTCCTGCCCTGGGACGCGCCGGGGGTGGGCGAGGAGGACGGCGCGGACCTGTTCGCCGCCGAGGACGAGACCCTCGAGGACGTCCTCGACTACGCGCGGCGATGCTTCGCGCACGCGGACGCGACCATCGAGGCCCTCGTCCTCGACGCGCGGGGGCGGGTCCCCTGGTGGCCCGCGCACCTGGCCGAGGTGACTCTGGCGCAGATCCTCTCCCACGTGGCCCTCGACGCGGCCCGCCATGCCGGCCACGCCGACATCCTGCGCGAGGGGATCGACGGGCAGGCCGGCCTGCGCGGCCCCGGGGACAACCTGCCCGGCTGGGACGCCGAGCGGTGGGCCGCGCACGTGCGGCGGCTCGAGGGGATCGCCCGGGGTGCGGGCCCGGTGCGCTAGCGTCCGCGGTGATGACTCCCCGCTCGCTCGCCGGTCTGGCCCTCACCGTCGCCGCCCTGATGTCCGCCTTCGTGCTGATGGCGCCGACGGCGCCGGGGCTGTTCGTCGGCGTGCTCACGGTGGGGACCTTCGGGTTCGGCCCGTTCTACGGGGAGCCCTCGCGGCAGCTCGTGGACCGGCCGTGGAGGCGGGACACGCGCTGGCGCGATCTCGCCCGCCGGGTCCGCACCGACTGGCTCTCCCGGCAGCTGGGCGCCGTCGGCTGGAACGCGGCCATCAGCCGCCGCATCACCGGCCGGGCCGACCTGCGGCGCATCCGCACCGCCGCCGTGGGCTCCCTCGTCAGCCACGCCGCCTCCGCGGGTCTGCACGCGGTGGCGGGCGTGGCGCTGGCGGCCGTCGGGCATTTGGTCTGGGGCGTGGTCGCGGTGGCCCTGGGGCTCGTGGTGCACGCCTGGCCGGCCCTGCTGCAGGTCTCCGTGCTCGGGCGCATCGACGGACTCCAGACGCAGATCCGCGGGGACCAGCTGCTCTGGTGACCGGCCGGCACCGGGCGGCCCGGCCGAGCACTTTGTGGGCCGAATCCGACGGATGAGCCCCTGAATCGGGCACGGGAGCGTCGCATTCGGCCCGCAAAGCGGTGGGGAGGGGGCAGCGGGGAGAGGGTGGCG
>NZ_JASDCZ010000173.1:0-3089 GCF_030407635.1 Micrococcus sp. APC 4021 | reverse complement strand
CGCCCGGTGATCGGCTTCGGCGCCGGCGAGCCCGACTTCCCCACCCCGGACTACATCGTGGAGGCCGCCGTCGCCGCGGCCCGGGACCCGAAGAACCACCGCTACTCCCCCGCCGCCGGCCTGCCCGAGCTGCGCGAGGCGATCGCGGCCAAGACGCTGCGCGACTCCGGCGTGTCCCTCGAGGCCGCCCAGGTGCTCGTGACCAACGGCGGGAAGCAGGCCGTGTACAACGCCTTCGCCGCCCTGCTGGACCCGCAGGACGAGGTGCTCGTCCCCGCCCCCTACTGGACCACCTACCCCGAGGCGATCCGCCTGGCCGGGGGCGTGTCGGTGGAGGTGTTCGCCGGCCCCGAGCAGGGCTACAAGGTCACCGTGGACCAGCTCGACGAGGCCGTCACGGACCGCACCAAGGTGCTCCTGTTCGTCTCCCCCTCCAACCCCACCGGCGCCGTGTACTCCCCCGAGGAGACGGCGGCGATCGGCCGGTGGGCACGGGAGCGGGGGCTGTGGGTGGTCACCGACGAGATCTACGAGCACCTGACCTACGACGGCATGCCGTTCACCTCGATCGTCCGCGCCGTGCCCGAGCTGGCGGAGCAGTCCGTGATCCTCAACGGCGTCGCCAAGACCTACGCCATGACGGGCTGGCGCGTCGGCTGGATGGCCGGTCCGCTGGACGTGGTCAAGGCCGCCACGAACCTGCAGTCCCACGCCACCTCGAATGTGGCCAACGTGTCGCAGCGGGCCGCGCTGGCCGCCGTCGCCGGCCCGTTGGACGCCGTGGCGGAGATGAAGACGGCGTTCGACCGCCGGCGCCGGGCCATGGTCGAGGCCATGGACGCCGTGCCGGGCTTCCACTGCCCCACCCCGCAGGGCGCGTTCTACGCGTACGTGGACGTGCGGGAGGCGCTCGGGAAGACCTACCGCGGGGGCGTCACCCCCACGACGTCGGCCGAGCTGGCCGCCTTCATCCTCGACGAGGCGGAGGTCGCCGTGGTCCCGGGCGAGGCGTTCGGCCCGTCCGGCTACCTGCGACTGTCCTACGCGTTGGGCGATGCGGACCTCGCGGAGGGCGTCGAGCGCATCCGCGCCCTGCTCAGCGCCTGAGCCGCACACCCCACCCCTGAGCCCCGCGACGCCGCGCGCCGCGGGGCTCAGGCGTATCCGCGGCGCGCGGCCCAGCGGGTCAGCTCGTGGCGGTTGGAGAGCTGGAGCTTGCGCAGCACGGAGGACACGTGGGTCTCGACCGTGCGGTCCGAGATGAACAGCTCCGCCCCGGCCTCCCGGTAGGTGTATCCGCGGGCGATCAGCCGCATGACCTCCCGCTCCCGTGCCGAGAGCCGGTCGAGGTCCTCGTCGGGGGCCGCAGCCCCGCTCGTCGCCGCAGCGGTGACGGGCGGAGGCGCGGGCGCCGTGCCGCGGAAGGCGTCGAGGACGAACCCGGCCAGCCGGGGCGAGAACACGGCGTCGCCGTCGGCCACGCGGACCGCCGCGTCCGCCACCTCGGCGCCGGAGGCCGTCTTGGTGATGTAGCCGCGGGCCCCCGCACGGATCACGGCGACGACGTCCTCGGCCGCGTCCGAGACGGACAGGGCCAGGAACCGCTGCGCGGGTCGGCGCGCGAGGACACGCTCGGCCACCTCCGCTCCCCCGCCGCCGGCCCCGCCGGGCAGGTGCACGTCCAGCAGCACCACATCCGGCGCCAGGTCCAGCACGGCGCGGACGGCCTCGTCCACGTCCCCGGCCTCGCCGAGAATGGCCAGTCGGTCCGGGTCCAGGTCGGCGCGCAGGCCGGAGCGGAAGATCGCGTGGTCGTCCACGATGACGGCCGTGCGCGGGGCGGGGTCGGTCATGGGTGCTCCTGTCCGGTGCGCGCTCGCGCACCCTCGGGCTCGGCCAGCGTCAGGTGGACCTCGGTGCCGCCCGGGCCGGACCGGATGCGGGCGGTCCCGCCGGCACGCTCCATGCGGCCGAGGATCGACTCCCGCACGCCGAGCCGGTCGGCCGGGACCGTGGGCAGGTCGAAGCCGGGGCCGCGGTCCCGGACGAACACCTCCGCGACGGTGCGGCCGCGGTCGTCCTCACCGGCCTCCGCGAAGACCTGCGCGTCGCCGGCGTGCCGGGCCGCGTTCTGCATGGCCTCGCGTGCCGCGGCCGCGAGCGGCTCGAGCCACGCCCCCGCGGCCCGCCCCACGGCCACGACCTCCACCCGGGCCCCGTGGGCGTCCTCGACGGCGGCGGCGTGCTGGTCGAGCGCCTCCGCCAGGGAGTGCGGGCCGCCGCGGGAGTCCAGGGCGAGGAACTGACGCAGCTCACGCTCCTGGGCGCGGGCCACCCGGGCCACCACGTCCGCGTCCTGGGCGCGCCGCTGGATGAGGGCGAGGGACTGCAGCACCGAGTCGTGCAGGTGCGCCGCGATCTCGGCGCGCTGGGCCTGCACCGCGAACGCGGTCCGCTCCGCGTCGCGTCGGCGCAGCCAGGCCAGGGCGTAGGGCATGGCCACCAGCGCCGCGCCGGCGAGCATCGCGACGGCGGCCAGCAGAGCCCGCCACAGCTCGCCCGAGCTCACGGCGCCCAGGACGATGGCCAGCACCGCCAGCAGCACGAGGGCCGTGCCGAGCACGAGGCGGACCAGTCGTCCGCTCCGCCCGGCCCGGGGCCCGCCCGCCAGGTCGAGCTGCATCCAGGCCAGGCCGAGGCCGATCACGAGGACGGCCACCGGGCCCACGAGCGCCCAGTCGACGGTGAGGCCGAGGCCGTCCGCGACGGTCAGCACGCCCACGCCGAGCACCACGGCGGCCAGCAGCACCGGCCAGCCGCCCTCGCGCACCCGCTCGAGCACCTCGGGGGCGCGACCACGCAGGGTGGGGGCGTCGGCGGCGGGGGCGCCGTCCGGACCCTCCTCCGGCATGAGCAGCCAGAGCCACACGTACAGGGCCAGGCCCGCGCCGCCCAGCAGGCTCAGCAGCGCCAGGGCCGCGCGGACGCGGCCGGCGGGCATCCCGAGGTGCCGGGCGAGCCCCGCGGCGACGCCGGACACCGGACGGTCGGCCCCGTGCCGCATCAACGGCGGACGCGGGGCCGGCGCG
>NZ_JASDCZ010000172.1:1570-3187 GCF_030407635.1 Micrococcus sp. APC 4021 | reverse complement strand
CGGTTCTTCACTGGTACGGGAATATCAACCCGTTGTCCATCGACTACGCCTGTCGGCCTCGCCTTAGGTCCCGACTTACCCAGGGCAGATTAGCTTGACCCTGGAACCCTTAGTCATCCGGCGGACGGGTTTCTCACCCGTCTTTCGCTACTCATGCCTGCATTCTCACTCGTCCACAATCCACCAGAAGTTACCCGCTGGCTTCACCTCGTGAACGACGCTCCCCTACCCATCCAGCAAAACTGAATGCCACGGTTTCGGCGGTGTACTTGAGCCCCGCTACATTGTCGGCGCGGAATCACTTGACCAGTGAGCTATTACGCACTCTTTCAAGGGTGGCTGCTTCTAAGCCAACCTCCTGGTTGTCTCAGCAACTCCACATCCTTTCCCACTTAGCACACGCTTAGGGGCCTTAACCGGTGGTCTGGGCTGTTTCCCTCTCGACTATGAAGCTTATCCCCCACAGTCTCACTGCCACGCTCTCACTTCCCGGCATTCGGAGTTTGGCTGAAGTCAGTAACCTTGTAGGGCCCATCGTCCATCCAGTAGCTCTACCTCCGGGAAGAAACACGTGACGCTGCACCTAAATGCATTTCGGGGAGAACCAGCTATCACGGAGTTTGATTGGCCTTTCACCCCTACCCACAGCTCATCCCCTCCATTTTCAACTGAAGTGGGTTCGGTCCTCCACGCGCTCTTACACGCGCTTCAACCTGGCCATGGGTAGATCACTCCGCTTCGGGTCTAGGACACGCGACTCAATCGCCCTATTCAGACTCGCTTTCGCTACGGCTTCCCCACACGGGTTAACCTCGCCACGTATCACTAACTCGCAGGCTCATTCTTCAAAAGGCACGCTGTCACCCCACAAGGAGGCTCCAACGGTTTGTAGGCACATGGTTTCAGGTACTATTTCACTCCCCTCCCGGGGTACTTTTCACCATTCCCTCACGGTACTGATCCGCTATCGGTCAACAGGTAGTATTCAGGCTTACCAGGTGGTCCTGGCAGATTCACACGGGATTCCTCGGGCCCCGTGCTACTCGGGCAACCCTCCAACAGCGGCGGAACACATTTCGACTACGGGACTCTCACCCTCTACGGTCCAGCATCCACACTGGTTCGTCTATATGCCCGCACCTCACTGCGCCATGCCGGCAGACATGACAAGGAGGGGCCCACAACACCGCACATGCAACCCCTGCCGGGTATCACACACATACGGTTTAGCCCCATCCGCGTTCGCTCGCCACTACTAACGGAATCACTTTTGTTTTCTCTTCCTGTGGGTACTGAGATGTTTCACTTCCCCACGTTCCCTCCACCCGGTCTATGTGTTCAACCGGGGGTCACACGACACGTCGTGCGGGGTTTCCCCATTCGGAAATCCTGGTCTCAACGTCCGGTTATCGACTCCACCAGGCTTATCGCAGATTCCCACGTCCTTCTTCGGCTCCTGTTGCCAAGGCATCCACCATGCGCCCTTGGAAACTTTCACACACAATGAAAGTCCTCAAATGAGCAATATCTAACTAAGATGTCATTCTCGGCATCACCACACCTCACACACCACCCCAGGGGGGACAGTGCGATCAACGATGCAGCAACAAAAAATAA
>NZ_JASDCZ010000172.1:0-1473 GCF_030407635.1 Micrococcus sp. APC 4021 | reverse complement strand
AAAAAATAAGATGCTCGCGTCCACTATGCAGTTCTCAAACAACAACCCACACCCCATCCACCAACCCACAAGGCCAGCTTCACAAGATACGGAGACCAGAAACAACAACCCCAACCCTCACAGATCAGGGTGCCTGCTGTTCCAGGACCCAACAGTGTGCCAACACCAGCTCGCAGCCACCAACACCACCCATTCCAACCACACCCGCAAAGGCATGACGTACTCGAGCACTGCCGGCACCACCACTGGCACCATTCATTGATGTTCCACCCATGAGCAACCCGCCATCACACACGCGGTGATGCAACGGGCACTAATGCTCCTTAGAAAGGAGGTGATCCAGCCGCACCTTCCGGTACGGCTACCTTGTTACGACTTAGTCCCAATCGCTGGTCCCACCTTCGACGGCTCCCCCCACAAGGGTTAGGCCACCGGCTTCGGGTGTTACCAACTTTCGTGACTTGACGGGCGGTGTGTACAAGGCCCGGGAACGTATTCACCGCAGCGTTGCTGATCTGCGATTACTAGCGACTCCGACTTCATGGGGTCGAGTTGCAGACCCCAATCCGAACTGAGACCGGCTTTTTGGGATTAGCTCCACCTCACAGTATCGCAACCCATTGTACCGGCCATTGTAGCATGCGTGAAGCCCAAGACATAAGGGGCATGATGATTTGACGTCGTCCTCACCTTCCTCCGAGTTGACCCCGGCAGTCTTCCATGAGTCCCCACCATTACGTGCTGGCAACATGGAACGAGGGTTGCGCTCGTTGCGGGACTTAACCCAACATCTCACGACACGAGCTGACGACAACCATGCACCACCTGTGAACCCGCCCCAAAGGGGAAACCGTATCTCTACGGCGATCGAGAACATGTCAAGCCTTGGTAAGGTTCTTCGCGTTGCATCGAATTAATCCGCATGCTCCGCCGCTTGTGCGGGCCCCCGTCAATTCCTTTGAGTTTTAGCCTTGCGGCCGTACTCCCCAGGCGGGGCACTTAATGCGTTAGCTGCGGCGCGGAAACCGTGGAATGGTCCCCACACCTAGTGCCCAACGTTTACGGCATGGACTACCAGGGTATCTAATCCTGTTCGCTCCCCATGCTTTCGCTCCTCAGCGTCAGTTACAGCCCAGAGACCTGCCTTCGCCATCGGTGTTCCTCCTGATATCTGCGCATTCCACCGCTACACCAGGAATTCCAGTCTCCCCTACTGCACTCTAGTCTGCCCGTACCCACCGCAGATCCGGGGTTAAGCCCCGGACTTTCACGACAGACGCGACAAACCGCCTACGAGCTCTTTACGCCCAATAATTCCGGATAACGCTCGCACCCTACGTATTACCGCGGCTGCTGGCACGTAGTTAGCCGGTGCTTCTTCTGCAGGTACCGTCACTTTCGCTTCTTCCCTACTGAAAGAGGTTTACAACCCGAAGGCCGTCATCCCTCACGCGGCGTCGCTGCATCAGGCTT
>NZ_JASDCZ010000171.1:0-3307 GCF_030407635.1 Micrococcus sp. APC 4021 | reverse complement strand
CTCATGCCTCGCAGGCTAGGGGTGTCCGGTCGGCCGACGGAACCACGAGGCCGCCCCGTCCCCCGGCGGGTGGGGCCGGGTCAGTCCTTCTTCTTGTCCGACTTCTTCTTGCCGGCCTTCTTCTCCGCCTTCTTGCGGGCCTTCTTCTCCGCCTTCCTGCGCTCCTTCTTCTCCTTCTTGGTCTCCCGGCGGGGCTCGTCGGCGGCGGCCTCGGAGTCCACGACGGCCTCCGGCGCCTCCGCCTCCTCCGGCCCGGCCGGATCCGCCGCGGGGGCGGACTCCGCCGCCTCGGCCAGCCGTGCCCGGTAGGAGCGCACGTGGGTGCGGTTGGCGCAGTTGGCCTCGTCGCAGAACCGCTTGGACCGGTTCCGGCTGGCGTCCACGAGCGCGTTCTCGCAGTCCTCGCCCTCGCACACGCGCAGGCGGGTCAGCTCGCCGTCCATCGCGGTCTCCGCCAGCGCGAGGGCGGCCATCGCGGCCAGCCGCTCCACCGCGTCGGCGGGGACCTGCGCCGGGGCCAGCCCGACGACGTCGCCCCCGGCCGTCAGCCGCAGCGGGCCGGCCGCGGCGAGGAGGGCGTTCACGCGCTCCACGGCGGCCGCCTCGTCCCCGGCGGCGAGGGCCCAGACCTCGGCCAGACGGCCGCGGAGCTCGCGGCCACGCACGGCCGCGGCGGCGGCCAGGCGGAGGCGGACCTCGTCCTCCTGGAGCTCAGGGACGAGGGAGGGCAGCTGCGTGGCGGCGGTGAACCGTTCGTCGGCCGGCTGACCGCCCCGCAGGCCGGGGGCGGTGTTCAGGAACGCGGCCAGGGAGGCGAGGCGGGAGAGCGTCGGCGCGGAGAGCATGGGGAAAGCGTACGGCGGGTCCGCCCTCCCGTCACCGGCTTCACGCCGCGTATCGGGTGGCCTCCGGCGCCGTCCCGTCCAGTACCCTGACCCCCACGGACCCCGTCTGCGCGGCGGGGTGCACCCACGGGGCCGGAGGGGCCCCCGAACCAGCACAGGAGACCTCCATGTCCCAGACCTCCCAGGCGACCGGTCGCCTCTCCGCCGGGCACGTCATCGTCAAGACCCTCGAGTCCCACGGCGTGAAGCGCGTCTACTCCGTGCCGGGCGAGTCCTACCTGGACGTCCTGGACGGCCTGTACGACTCGGGCATCGAGAACGTGGTGTGCCGCCACGAGGGCGGCGCCACGTACATGGCCGAGGCCGACGGCAAGATGAACGTGGTCCCCGGCGTCGCCATGGTGACGCGCGGCCCGGGCGCCGCGAACGCCCACGTCGGCCTGCACACCGCGTGGCAGGACTCGACGGCGCTCGTGCTGTTCGTCGGCCTGATCCCGTTCGAGCACCGCGACCGCGAGGCCTTCCAGGAGTTCGACCCGCACGCCTGGTTCGGCACCGGTGCGAAGCGCGTGATGGTCCTGGACCACCCGGAGCGCGCCTCCGAGATCGTGGCCGAGGCCATGTTCGCCGCGAGCTCGGGCCGGCCCGGGCCCGTCGTCGTCGGCCTGCCGGAGGATGTGATCCGCCAGGAGATCGACGCGCACCTGCACCCGCAGATCCCCGTGGCCCCAGGCGGCATGACCGTGGAGGACTGGAAGTCCCTGCACGCCGCGCTCAAGGAGTCCCGCAAGCCGCTGTTCATCACCGGTGGCAACGACTGGACGGACGAGGGTGCGCAGACCCTGACGACGTGGCTGGAGGAGCACAAGATCCCCGCCGCCGCCGAGTGGCGCACTGAGGGCACCGTGCCGTTCTCCTCGCCGTCCTACGTGGGCCCGATCGGCTACGGCCGCCCGAAGCCGACCTACGACATGCTCGAGGAGACCGACCTCATCGTGTTCGTCGGCACCGTGCCGGGCGACGTCGTGACCAACGGCTTCACCATCCGCCAGAACTGGGACAAGAAGAACTTCCTGGTCACCATCGACCCGTCCCTGCGCGGCCGCTCCGGCCCCGTGTCCCACCAGATCGTGGCCAAGCCGGATGTGTTCATCCGCGACCTCGTCCGCATGGAGCTCGAGGTCAAGCCGGAGTGGGAGGAGTGGACCTCCCGCATGCGCGGCGAGCAGGAGAAGTTCGCGGCCCTGCCCCCGGCCGAGCCGTCCGAGGGTCAGGCGAAGATGGCCACCCTCATGGCCAACCTGGTGCCGAAGCTGCCGAAGGACTCGATGATCTCCCTCGGCGCGGGCGAGCACACCAACTGGGCGCACCGGTACTTCCCGACCGAGGGCTACCGCGCCATGATCTCGGCCCGCAACGGCTCCATGGGCTACTCGGTGCCGGGCGCCGTGGCCGCGTCCCTGAACTTCCCGGACCGCACCGTGGTGACCATCGCCGGCGACGGCGAGTTCCTCATGAACGGTCAGGAGCTGGCGACCGCCGCGCAGTACGGCGCGAAGCCCCTCGTGATCGTCATGGACAACCAGGAGTACGGCACCATCCGCACCCATCAGGAGCGCGAGTACCCCGAGCGCGTCTCCGGCACCCAGCTGAAGAACCCCGACTTCGCCGCCATGGCCCAGGCGTTCGGCGGCTTCGGGGTGCGCGTGGAGCGGGACGCGGACGTGCCGGCGGCCGTGGACGCGGCGCTCAAGGCGGTCCAGGAGGAGGGCCGGTTCGCGCTCATCCACCTGATCGTGGAGCAGCGCGTCAAGGCCTACTGAGGCCGGCGGCGCGGTCCCCGCCGTCCCTCCGGTCAGGCCGCCGTCGTGGGGACGTCGAAGCGCAGCTGGGGGACGGGGAAGGGCGCACCGTCGAGGTCCGCCTCGACCCGGTCCCGCAGCACGCCCCCGCACGCACGGATCGTGGCCACGGAGGCGGTGTTCGTCTCGTCGCACGTGAGCAGGGCGGCGGGCACCCCGCGTGCGGCCAGCAGCGTCAGGGCGCCGCGCAGCAGCCGCGCGGCGTGGCCCCGCCGCCGGAACGCGGGGCGCACCGCATAGCCCACGTGTCCGTTGACGTGCCGCAGCGCCTCGTTCAGCTCCCACCTCACGGACACCCGGCCCACCAGATGGCCCGCCTCGTCCACGCCCACGTAGAAGGAGGCGGGCACGCGGCCGGGTTCGACGTCGCCGCGCGCCTCGGCGGCGAACGCGCGGCGGATCGCGGGGAAGGAGCGGGTGCCGGCCATCAGGAAGTCGAACCCCTCCCGATGCAGCTCGGCGTCCGCCTCGCGCGCCGCGATCTCGTCCGCGGCGCGCAGCGGGCGCAGCAGGAGGCCGTCCACGGTGACGGTGGGGCTGGGGTCCGGGAGCATGTGCCGAGTGTACGAGGGGGACGCCGGGCGTGGCCGCGTGAGCCGC
>NZ_JASDCZ010000170.1:0-3343 GCF_030407635.1 Micrococcus sp. APC 4021 | reverse complement strand
GCACGAGGACGGCCCGCCGCGCCGGCGTGGGCCGGGCGACGGGCCGTGGGGAGGGGCGGGGTCAGCCGCGCGCGGTGCCGGTCTCCTCGGCGGTCCCCTCGGCCGCGTAGTCGAGGGTCAGGGTCTCATCGGCGTCGACGTCGCCCGAGGTGAGGGCGGCCTGGCCGGCGCCGCCGGCCTTGAGGGCGGCGAGGCGGGCCTCCACCTCGGTCTTCTCGCCGAGGTCCTCGAGGGACTCGAACTGGGCGTCGAGGGAGGAGGCGGCGATCTCCTGCTGGCCGCGCACGCGGGCCTCCTCGCGACGGACCTTCTCTTCGAAGCGGGAGACCTCGGAGGTCGGGTCCAGCAGGTCGATCGACTTCACGGCGTCGGCCACCGCGGACTGGGCGTGGGCGGACTTGGCGCGGGCGGTCAGCTCGTCGCGCTTGGCGACCAGCTGCTGACGCTTGACCTTCATCTGGTCCAGACCGGTCTTCAGGCGCTCCACGATCTCGCGCTGCGAGGCGATGGTCGGCTCCGCGGACTTCGCCTGGCGCTCGAAGTCCATCTGGCGCTCGATGGCCACCTTGGCGAGGTTGTCGAACTTGTCCGCCGAGGCGGTGTCGCCCTTGGTGCGGAAGTCGTCGGCCTTCTGGGAGGCGGCCAGCGCCTTCTGGCCCCAGCTGCGGGACGCGTCCTGGTCCTCGCGGTAGTCGTCCTCGATCATCCGCAGGTTGCCGATCGTCTGGGCGACGGCGGCCTCGGCCTCCGCGATGTTGTTCGTGTAGTCGCGGACCATCTGGTCCAGCATCTTCTGGGGGTCCTCGGCCTTGTCCAGCATCGCGTTGATGTTGGCCTTCGCCAGCGTGCTGATGCGGCCGAAGATGGACTGCTTGACCATGGTGTCTGCCTTTCGTCGGTCTTTCACGTCAGCGCAGACCGTCGGCCTGCGTCCACCCCGTCCCGCGCGTGCGGGCCGGGCCGGCGCCCGGGGCGCCGGAGTTCATGGGGCGGCGGTCAGAAGCCGCCGCCGGAGATGTCGCCGAACCCGCCGAAGTCGCCGCCGCCGAGGCCGCCGCCGTCGAACCCGCCGAAGCCACCGCCGCCCCAGCTGCCGCTGTTCAGGATCGAGTTCATCAGGATGCCGCCGAGCAGTGCGCCGCCGAGGCCGCCGCCGAAGCTGCCGCCCACTCCGGCGCGCGGGCGTGCACCGTACATGCCGCCCACCATGCCGGGGCCGTAGCCGAAGCCCTCGACGTCCGCGCGGGCCAGCTCGCTCGCGCGCTCGGCCAGCTGGGAGGCGCGCTGCGCCTGCTGGAGGGCGGCCACGGGGTCGGTGCGGCCGAGGCTGATCGCCGAACGCAGCGTGTGGTCGGCCTCCGCGAGCCGGGTCCGGGCCTCCGAGCCCACCGCACCGCGCCGGGCGCCGATGAAGTCGGCCGTGCCGTCGATCTGCGCCTGGGCCTGGGCGATCGTGGAGGTGAGCACCTGGGAGGCCTGGCGCGCCTGCTCCCGAGCGTCGCGGACGCCGGCCAGCGGGGTGTTGAGCTGGCGGTGCGCGGCCTCGAGCTGGTGCAGCAGCTCCAGGGGGTCCGGGCGGCCGGCCGCGAGGGCTCGGCGCACCGCGTTCACGGCGTTCTTCATCCCCGCCACCGGGCCGGCCAGCTCGGGGTTCGACCCGTTGGCCACGAGCGCCTCGGCCTCGGCGACGTCCTGCTCGGACTGGGCGAGGCCCGTCTGCAGGTTGCCCAGCATGGCCCGCAGGGACCCCTCGGCCTTGCCCACCGCCTCCGTGAGCGTGTCCACCTGGCTGAGCGCCTCCTCGGCGGCACGCACGGCCAGCGCCGCCGTGGAGCGGTCCTGGGCGTCCCACGCGCTCCGCGACTTCGCGACGGCGGTCTCCACGAACTCCAGCCGCTCCCGGGCCTGCGCCGCGTTGTCCGCGACCTCGGCGAGGGCGGACTCCGCGTACTGGCCGTGCAGCGCGGCGATCGCCGACTCGGACTCCTGCACCCGGGACCGCGCCTCGGGCAGGCGGGCATCGACGCGCTCGAGGGCCTCGGGCACCTGGTTCTCGAGGTCGCGCAGGGAGTCGAACTCCTCCTTGTGCGCCGCGAGGGCCGCGCCCACGGCCTCGCTGCGCTGGATGATCTCCTTGAGCCAGGCGCGCTGCTCGGCCTCGGTGTCCGGGATCTCGTCGTCGAGCTGGTGCTGAAGCTGGAACGAGGCCCGCATGTGCTCCTTGGCCTGGTCGATGTCCTCGCGGAACGTCGCCACGGACTTCTCCCCGTAGGACGCCTCAGCGAAGCCCAGCTCCTGCTCCGAGGAACGGATGGCGTCGTCCGCCGCCACGAGCTTGGAGCCCGCCTGAGTGCGCAGCTGCTCCACGCTGAGCTCGTCGAGGGGGTCGCGGCGGACCTCCTCCGTGCGGCCCCGTTCGACCGCGCCGCCCTGCGTGCGCTTCCGGCTGCGGGCCACGAGCACGCCGCCGCCCACGGCCGCGGCCACCGCGCCCGCGCCGAGCACCGCCGTCAGGGCCCCGCCGCCGGAGGCGCCCTGGGCCGTGCTCCCGCCGCCGGTGGTGCCGGCCGGCAGGGCACCGGCCGGATCGTACTCGGCCCCGCTGGCCCCCCTGCCGTCGAGCGTGCCGTCGGCGGCGTCGTCGAGCCCCTGCACCGCAGCGGTGCCCGCCGCGAGCCAGTCCGCCGAGCCGGGGTCCGTGCCGATCCTGGACAGCTCCGGACCCACGTAGGTGCGCGTCACCTGGTTCTGCAGGTTCGCGTCCCCGCCGCTGTCCAGCCCATAGGCGCGGTCCTCGACCGCGATCGCCAGGACCGAGTCGTTCGTTCCGAGCCCGCGCTGGCGCGCCACGTCCTGGGCCAGCGTCTGGGCGTCCGTGCTGAACTCATCCACGTAGACGACGTACAGCCCCTGCCCGGTGTCCCGGCGCAGGTCCTGGATCTCCTGGGTCAGCCGCTGCTCATCGGAGGTCGAGAGCACCCCGGCCTCGTCCACCACGTACACGCCCGGCGGCACCGTCACGGCGTGCGCGGCGGGTGCCGCCACCAGGAGGCCCAGGCCTCCCAGACCCGCGGCGGTCACGGCGCGCGCCAGACGGCCGACGTCGGCGGGGCGGGCGGGCACGGTCATGCGGGGTCTCCTTCGACGACGGAGGCGAGCCGCCGCACCGGGCGGACCCGCCGGATCCTGGGGTTGAGTGTAAGGCGGCGTGGGAAGCGGACACCAGAGATCCGGCGCGGCCGGGACCGTGGGAGGAGCGGATGTTCGGCCTCTAGGCGGCGTTCAGTCATGCACGCTAGCGTGGACGTGCCCCGGGGCGCGCGTCCGCAAGACGACGGGCGGC
>NZ_JASDCZ010000017.1:0-28124 GCF_030407635.1 Micrococcus sp. APC 4021 | reverse complement strand
CGGCGGTGGGGACACGGCCGGCCGCCGCGGCGGCGAGCTCGGCGACGCTGGCCCAGGGGCTGCCACCTGCCGCTCCCCCGGTGGTGCGGGCGTGGGCGGCGGAGACGAGCTCGCACAGGGAGCGGTAGCCGGAGCCGTGGCAGCCTCCTCGGGCCAGCACGACCACGCGGCCGGCGTCCTCGTCCTCGCTCCACCGGACGGCCAGGTCCACGCCCACGATCGGGGTGATGCCGTGGCGCAGGCAGGCGCCCACGTGTTTGGCCATGCCGTAGAGCCCGTCCCGGTCGGTGCAGGCCAGCAGGTCCATGTCCGCGGCCGCGGCGGCGGCCACGAGGTCCTCGGGCCAGCTGACCCCGTAGTGGGCGCTGAACGCGGAGGCGACGTGCAGGTGGGCGAAGGGTGCGACGGTGCGTCCGGCCGCGGCGGCCCGGCTCATGCCGACCGCCTCAGATCCTGGGCGTGCTCGTGGACGCGCACGAGCCGCCACCGGCCGGAGTCCAGGTGGTGGGCGACGTCGAGGGTCTGCAGGGGCGCGGCGCCGGCCCGGGCCAGGCGGACCTGCAGCCGCCACATCTCGTGGTCCACGAGACCGGCGCCGCGGCCCTTCTCCGCGCGGACCTCCTCCGCCCACCAGCGGCGCCGCTCGAACCAGCGCATGGGGCGCTCTGCGAGGACGTAGTCCCGCCCGTTCCAGCGCAGCCCCTGCGGGGTGCCGTCTGCCCCGCACTCCACCGCCACCGACTGTGTGAGGACTCCCATTCTGCTTCTCTCCCTGTGCACTGCTGACCGGACCGACGACGGGGTGCCGTCGGGCGATGGGAGCGCGGCCCGTCCGGCGGACCGGACGCGGGGAAGAAGTGGGAAGGTGGGGCCGCACCCCCGATCGTACTCGAACATGTGTTCGAATGCGATGGGTGCGAACGTAGGGCAGCCGCCGGACACGTTAAGGACGCATGACCCCGAGACGGGCGAGGCCGGGAACGCCCTTTCGTGAGGCCGGCTGACCGAGTCCTGGCCGTGGGTCTCGAACCCGACCCTGGGGCGCACATGCACGAGAAAATCGTCTCTGGGCCGGAAGAAGTGCGCCGGCACGGCCCTGTGGACAATGCGAGCAGGACCACAATCCGTCTGCGTATACTCCGAACCAACCGGGCCTCGCATACCACGGGCACCGCACTGCGGGATCAGCGCGGGAGGCGCGGACACACGACGGACATCCAGTTGGAGGGGAAATGTCTCTCACCGCACCCGGGCGCGCCCTGCGCCGCCACCGATTCGCCCAGGCCGGCACGCTCAGCGTGGCCTTGGCGCTCACGCTGACCGCCTGCGGCGGGCAGTCCGAGCCCGCCGAGTCGTCGACGACGTCGCCCTCGTCCGCCAAGCCCGCCGTCGAGACGTCCGCGCCCGCGAGCACGAGCGCGACCGCGGGCGTCAGCTCATCCCCCACGGCCACGGAGAGCGGGTCCGGCGAATACGTGCCCGCGTCTGCCGACGGCCCCGCGCGGAACGTGCCCAAGCCGGAGATGCCCGCCGCCATGAAGGAAGAGACCAAGGAGGGCGCCGAGGCGGCGATTCGCTACTTCTGGGAGGCCATTTACTACACCGACCAGACCGGGGAAACTGCTGATTTTGATTCGACATACAGCGAATACTGCGAGCTTTGCCAAGCCGTATCCGACTCAACTGCCCAGCACTACAAAGAAGGTGGCTGGTCAACGGGAGAGCACACCTCGATCAAATCGTTAACTCTCACCCCGTCAGAGTTTGGCTACACCGCTACTCTTGTTCGTGACGCATCCGCTGTAGATGTCTTCGACTCACAGGGCGTTAGAGACGACTCTGCCAGTGGGGCGGAAACTCACGACGAGACCTGGCTGGCCGACGTAGTCTACGAACCCTCCAAGGGCCACTGGGTGATCGATGAAATGCAAAATCAACAGGATGCGCAATAATGCTTTCTATCTCGCGTATTCTGATTGCAATAGCAACTGCCTGCATCGCCCTAACGCTGATTCAAGCGCCATCGGCGCACGCACAGCGCGCGAATACCTGCACCGATGTTCCCATTAGCGGCAAGCGAGAAGACGTCGAATTTAGGATTCGAACGCAGTGCAAGAAACAGTCGCGAACACAGCCCCCTCAGCCGGCCTCCGAACCGGTATCCGAAGTTACCGCTCCAGGAGCCAGAGAAAAGCCGGCAATCGAGCAGCGCACTGTAGACGCCTGTTTCCCGAATCAAGAAAACAATTCCGATTTTGGGACGTGTCGCGAACAGACCGAGGCCTTTTGCCCAGAAGGGGCATGGGTACGTGAGCAGTTCGTCGACACAACTCGCCCAGATAGGGATCCCTACTACAGCCGGCCGGAATGCGTTACTGCGGTTTCGCCAGGCCCAGCAACAGACGGCGCCCCGCCCGTCTCCATCGACGAGGTCCGCACGCTCCTCGTGCTGAAGCCTGAGATCCGGTCGGACAATGGCGGACGCGGGATCCGCAATGCGGAGACCAACTTCTACGCAGACGCCGAGACGCGCACGCTCGTCACCACCCTCAACGGGGTCGAGGTCGAACTCCGCGCCACGCCGGTGAGCTTCCGCTGGGACTACGGGGACGGGTCCCCCACCAAGACCACCTCGGTCGCAGGCCAGAGCCAGCCGGAGTTCAACGTCCCCACCCCCACGAGCCACGTGTACGAGGACACCGGGCAGTACACGGTCCGCCTCACCACCGTCTACATCGGCGAATACCGGGAGGCCGGGGGCGAGTGGGTGCTCATCCCGGGCACCATCAGCCTCGACTCGGCCCCCGTCACCGCGGACATCTGGCGCACCATCACCCGCAATGTCGCCGATGACTGCAGCGTCGACTCCTCAGCCTGGGGCTGCACCGGCCCCATCGAATCCACTCCGGCCGGCTGAGCACAGACCGCGGGGCGGCCGACGGTCTCCCGTCCACCGCCCCGCGGCCCACTCGTCGGGCAGGTGCGTCAGACCCGGCGCACCCACCCCCGGGCCAGGAACACGAGTCCCGCGCCGACGGCCGCGAGCGCTCCGAGCGCGCCCGCCGGCACCTCACGCCCGGTCTCGACCGTGTCCGGGGTCGTGTGGGCGTCCTCCCCCGCCGGCACGTTCAGGGCCCGGGGCTTCTGCCCATCCGCGAGCGACTCCACGAGTGCGAAGACGTCGGACCGCTCCGCGTCCTGGGTGATGATGACGTCCTCACTCCTGGTCACCCCGTCCAGCGACCAGTCGCGAACGAGGCGGTCGTCGGTCGGGTATGTCGCGTCGGCGAGGTAGTGAAACCCGGTGAAAATTCCAACGCGGTGTCGCGCCAGAGGGTGCCCCAGCGCGGACCCCACGAGAGTTCCGCGACCGACGCGTCGTCGCCCTGGCGCTTGGACCACAATGGCAGCTCCACGCCCGGCTCGGCGTACTTCAGCGCGAGGACCCGCTCGGGGTAGTCCCCAAACACGGGGTCGGCCCGGCTGTGCTCGCCCCACGCGTAGACGAGCCCGGCAGAGGGGCCTCTGTTGCCCTCCGGAATGCCGGCGGTCTCGTCGTCGAGGGCGGCCACCGGGGTGCCGCCCACGGACAGGGTGAACAGGAGATGACCGTCTCCGGCCTCACCGCGGCACCGCGCTTCCGCGTCTCACGGGCAGGTCATCCCCGTCGCCCCGTCTCTCAGAGCAGCGTTCCCTGCTGCTCTCTCATCTCCTGGATCAGTTCTGGCCCGTTGTTCCGGACGTTCCCCACGGCGCTCCCCACGGGCCGCAGCGACCAGCCCGCCGCGACGTCGTACGCGCCGGCGCACACCTGGCCCACGAGGGCGTCGGCTTCTTCGGCAGACCCGAGCGTGTCCGGAGCGAGCCACCGGTCCATCGTCTCGGCATCCATGGGCACGGGCAGCCGGTCGTGCAGCTGGCCGAGCGCGGCGAGCACCGGATCGTCGTCGTCCGCGTCGGGCGCGGCCATGGTGAGGATCGTCGTCGAGAGGACCCAGGCGTCCTCCCCCGCGGCCTTGGCCTCGGGGTCCTGCCACCACTCGTACAGGCCGGCGAACCAGATGACCGGCCCCTCGCCGTCCCCGGCCCCGGCCGGGTGCACGTAGTAGGACTGCTTCTTCGCGGCCCGCCCGTCGGGACCCTTGGCACCAGGCTCCGGCGCCTTCCACTCGTAGTAGCCCTCCACCGGCACGGCGCAGCGGCGGGCGCGGACGGCGGCCCGGAACGTCGGCTTGGAGGCCACGGTCTCCGAGCGCGCGTTGAACGCACGGGACCCCACGGACAGCTCCTTCGCCCACGGCGGCACCAGGCCCCAGCGGGCCACGTGGATCCGCCGGGTCACCCCGGCACCGCCGTCGCCCCCACGGGCGCCTCCGGCGCCGACGTCGTCCGCGTGCGCCACGAGGATCGGCACCTCGGCTGTCGGCGCCACGTTCCAGCTCTGGCGCAGCACCAGGTCCTCATTCGCCTCGGCATCGCCCAGGGCCACCAGGTCGCTCGTGGCGCGGGCCATCACGTAGCGGCCGCACACGTCAGCGGTCCCTCCCGTCCCGGCCGCGCTCGACATACATCCACGCGATGCCGAGGGCGAAGCCCATCATCGCGCAGCCGATCACGGTGCCCCAGGGCCTCTCGGTGCCCAGTCCGAACACCACGCCCAGCCCGACGCCGATCAGCAGCCCCACCAGTGGGATGCGCCACTGAGCGAGCGTGCCGGCACCGGCCGGAGCCCCGGCTGGAGCCTCGTGGGCCTCGTCCTCGTCTCTGCCATGTCGTGCCACGGTTCGCCCCTCCGTTCACATCGATGTTGCGGCTCAGGTTGCAGTCTCCCCCGGCCACTGCGGTGACGCCACACACCAGGCCCCCGGCTGCTCACCGATGCGTCGCACAGGGTCCTGTGATGGGATGGGCAGAACGAGCCCGCACGCCGCGCCGCCCCACGCATGCGCGGCGTCGGGCAGAACCCCACCACCAGGAGGAACAACGTGTCCCAGAAGGTCCGCGGCGTCGTCGCCATGGCGAAGGACGCCCCCGTCACCGTCGAGACCATCGTCATCCCCGATCCGGGACCCGGCGAGGCCGTCGTCGACATCAAGACCTGCGGCGTCTGCCACACGGATCTGCACTACCAGCAGGGCGGGATCGGGGACGAGTACCCGTACCTGCTCGGCCACGAGGCCACGGGTGTGGTCTCCGCGATCGGCGAGGGCGTCGACCACGTCAAGGTCGGCGACACCGTGATCCTCAACTGGCGCGCCGTGTGCGGCGAGTGCCGCGCGTGCCGGAAGGGCGAGCCGAAGTACTGCTTCAACACCCACAACGCGACCCAGAAGATGACCCTCGAGGACGGCACGGAGCTGTCCCCGGCCCTGGGCATCGGGGCGTTCGCGGACAAGACGCTCGTCCACGCCAAGCAGTGCACCCAGGTCGACGGCGTCGACACTCCCAAGGAACAGGCCGCGGTCGGCCTGCTCGGCTGCGGGATCATGGCCGGCATCGGCGCGGCCATCAACACCGGCGAGGTCAAGCTCGGCGAGTCCGTGGCCGTGATCGGCTGCGGCGGCGTCGGCGTGGCCGCGATCGCCGGGGCGAAGCTCGCCGGCGCCACCACGATCATCGCGGTGGACATCGACGCCAAGAAGCTCGCGAAGGCCGAGGAGCTCGGCGCCACCCACACCGTGAACTCGAAGGACGAGGACCCCGTGGAGGCCATCCGCGCGGCGACCGGCGGCTTCGGCGCCGACGTGGTCATCGAGGCGGTCGGCCGCCCGGAGACCTACGAGCAGGCGTTCTACGCCCGGGACCTGGCCGGCCGCGTCGTCCTGGTGGGCGTGCCCACCCCCGGCATGGAGCTGAAGCTGCCCCTGCCGGAGGTGTTCGGCCGCGGCGGCGCGCTGAAGTCCTCGTGGTACGGCGACTGCCTGCCGGAGCGCGACTTCCCGATGCTCGTGGACCAGTACCGCCTGGGCCGCCTGCCGCTGGACGAGTTCGTCACGGAGACCATCGCCCTGGATGAGGTGAACGAGGCCTTCGAGACGATGAAGTCCGGCGACGTCCTGCGCTCGGTGGTGGTGCTCTGATGGCGCGCATCGATCACCTGGTCACCTCCGGCACGTTCTCCCTGGACGGGGAGACGTTCGACGTGGACAACAACGTGTGGATCGTCGGCGGCGCGGAGCAATGCGTCGTCATCGACCCGGCCCACGACGCCTCGGCCGTCTGGAAGAAGGTGAACGGCCGCCAGGTGCTGGCCATCGTCCTCACCCACGGCCACGACGACCACATCCGCCAGGTCCAGGAGTTCCGCCAGATGGTAGACGCCCCCGTGCTGCTCCACCCCGCAGACCGCATGCTCTGGGACGACGTCTTCCCCGACGAGGAGCCCGACGGCGCGCTCGCCGAGGGCGACGTCCTGCGCGTGGCTGGCGTCGAGCTGCGGGTGCTGCACACCCCCGGTCACTCCCCCGGCTCGGTCTGCCTGTACGCCCCCGCCCTGGGCGAGGCCGGCGACGACGGCGCCCCGACCGGCGTCGTGTTCTCCGGCGACACCCTGTTCCAGGGCGGGCCCGGCGCCACCGGCCGCTCGTACTCGGACTTCGACACGATCATCGAGTCCATCCGCGAGCGCCTGCTCCCGCTGCCGGAGGCCACCGTGGTCCACACCGGCCACGGCGACTCCACCACGATCGGCACGGAGAAGCCGCACCTGCAGGAGTGGATCGACCGCGGCCACTGAGGACGCGCCGAGGTGGGGAAGAATGGTCCCCCGTGACCATCCTCCCCGCCTCGCCACCTCCCTCCGTGATCCTGCTCGGCGGCGCGTCGGGCTCCGGCAAGTCCTACCTGGCCCGGCAGCACGGCCGACCCCACCTCTCGCTCGATGCGTTCTACCGTCCGCAGTCCGACGACGGCGCCGCGGGTGGGCCCGGCCCCGTGTTCCCGCGCACCCCGTATGGCGAGATCGACTGGGACCACCCCGGAACGTGGGATGAGCAGGCGGCCGTGGACGCGGTCGTCGAACTGCTCGAGGAGGGCGCCACGCGCGTGCCCGACTACGACATCTCCACGTCCTCCGTCCGCGGGCACAGCACCGTCGCGCTCGAGCCGGGCGGGGTGATCGTGGCGGAGGGCATCTTCGCCGAGCGCATGCCCGCCGCCCTGGACCGGGCCGGAGTCCGCTACGCGGCCTGGTACATCGACCAGGCGCGGACCACGACGGCGGCCCGCCGGTTCGTGCGCGATGTCGCCGAACGCCGCAAGCCGGTGCCGTTCCTCGTGCAGCGGGGCTGGTCCCTGTACCGGACGGACGCGGCGCGCCGGGCGGCGGCCGTGGCGGCCGGCTTCACCCCGCGACGCAAGCGGGAGATCATCGCGGATCTCACGGCCTGACGGGCCGCCCGCAGCCGGGCCGCCCGTGCCCTCAGCCGGCGGTGCCCGCGGTGAGGACGGCGAGCTGCTCGTCCACGACCTCGAGCCCGGCGGCGGCCCACGCCGTGTACTCCTCCCGCAGGGCCGCGGCGAACGCGGGAACGCTCACCCCGGGACGCACGTCCTCGGCCGCGCCCGCCGTACGGGGATCCATGTCCAGGCCGAGCTCCCGGTAGACGTCGACGAGCACGGCCCGCAGCGGGGCGGGGTCGGACACCACCACGTGGGTGGAGAACAGGAACGCCCCCTTCACCACCCGCTGCGCGGAGCCGGCCAGCTTCACCGGGTATGTCGGCGCAGGACCCTGCACGGAGAACTCGCCCGGGCAGTACTCCCCCGGAATCTCGCCCACGGAGGCGGGCACGTCCATGCGCGCGAACGCCCGCACGAACAGGTCGGCGAACTCCGCGAACCGGGCCTGCTGCGTGAGCGCCGCGTCCTCCTGCTGGCTCAGGTGGTCCACCACCAGGCAGCCGTGGTGGTAGGCCGCCGCCCGTCCGCCGGCCCGGCGCACCACCGGCTCGAAGCCGTGGGCGCGGGCCGCCGCGGCCGCGGCCTCGAAGCCGGGCAGCCGGGCGTCGCGCTGGCCGAACGCGACCGTCGGTTCGGGCACGTACACGCGGATCAGGCCGTCGAGGGCCCTTCCCTCGGCCGCGGCGGCGCGGAAGACGGCCAGCTCGTCCATGGCCCAGTCGAGGTCTTCGACGGCCCCGAGGGTCCGCTCCTGCACGGCCCAGCGCAGCCGGGGAGCTGCGCTCACAGGCCGCCCTCGGCCGGCCAGGAGCGCAGGGTGAGGGTCTGCTCGGCGTGGGCGAAGGGGCCGTCGTCGTCGTGGAGGACGGTGCTGGTCAGGCCCACGCCGTCCGGGCCCACCGTGACCTGCCCCGCGAGGCCGAGCCAGTGGCCGGTGGGCTCGCGGTACAGGTGGATCTGCAGGTCCACGTTGGGGAAGAACCACCCGCCCGGTTTCGCCGGCAGGGCCGGGGCGATCCCGTTGGCCGCGTCGGTGAGGCTGATCAGGCGCACCAGGTCGCTCGTGCTCTCCCCCGCCACCATCTCGCGGTCCGTGGTGAGCCACACCCGGCCGTGGCCCGGCCCGTGGCCGGGCAGGACGACGCCGTCGAGGGAGGCGATGTACCCGCCTCCCCATCCGTGGAGCGCGTTGTGCGACTGCGCCTGCGAGCGCGGCGGGAGGGGCTCGTCCGGCAGCTGGGCGACGGCGGAGGTGTCCGAGGTGGACAGCAGCCAGGCGCGCAGGGTCAGCACGGTGCGGCCCCGGGCGTGGAGCACGGACTCGACGAGCTCGATGGTGCGGCCCGGACGCAGGGTGCGCGTGACCACCTCGAGCTCGCCCGACCAGAGCGTGCCCAGGATGTCGTAGGAGAGCCGTCCCACCCGCAGCCCGGGAGTGGTCTCGTGCGCAGCCACCTCGTGCAGCAGCAGGCCCGAGACGGCGGCCATGTGCATCTCCTCTTCCCGCCATGCGCCCTGGGCGTGCACGGTGGAGCGCACGCGGGAGGTGCGGACGCCGTCGGCGTCCACGGTGGGCTCGCCGAGGCGGACGTAGAAGGCCAGGGGATCGCCGGCGACGGAGGTCGCGGGGGTGGAGGTGATGTCGGTCATGGGCCGAAGTCTGCCAGAACGACGACGACGGCCGGTGACGTCCCCGCGGGATGTCACCGGCCGTCGTCGTGCGGACCGAGCCGGGGTTCAGCGGCGCATGACCTTGCGGGCGATGCCGTTGCCGATCAGCTGCAGCGCCTGGACGAACACGATCACCACGATCACGGCCAGCCAGGTGACCTCCGGACGGAACCGGTTGTAGCCCTCCACGATGGCGAAGTTGCCGACGCCGCCGCCGCCGATGATGCCCGCCATCGCGGACATGTCCACGAGCGAGATGATCACGAACGTGAAGCCGAGGATCAGCGGGCCGAGGGCCTCGGGCAGCACCACGGCGCGCACGATCCGCATGCGGGAGGCGCCCATCGCGCGGGCGGCCTCGATCACGCCGGGGTCCAGCGAGACGAGGTTCTGCTCCACGATGCGGGCGATGCCGAACGTGGACGCCCAGATCATGCAGAACACCACGGCGGTGTTGCCGATGCCGGTGCCGAGCACCGCGATGGTCAGCGGCTGCAGGGCGGCGATGAGGATGACGAACGGGATGGGCCGGATGAGGTTCACGATGAAGTTCGTGACCAGGTAGACGGCACGGTTGGCGAAGATGCCGCCCGGGCGCGTGGTGTAGAGGACGAGCCCGACCAGCAGGCCGAGGATGCCGCCGAGGATGAAGGACCAGCCGACCATGTAGAGGGTGTCCCCCACGGCGGTCATCAGCTCGGGGCCGTAGTACCCCCAGTCGAGGTTCTGGAATCGGTCGATCACTGGTGCACCTCCTGCACGTCTCCGGCGCCGGCCAGGTCCGCGACAAACGCGTCCACCGCGGCGGCCTCGCCCGTGAGCGCCACGGTGAGCAGGCCGTACGCGGAGTCCTTGGTGGCGGACATGCCGCCGTGGACGATCTCGAAGCCCACGCCGCGCGTCGATGCGGTGCCGAGCACCGCCGAGACCGCGGCGGAGTCCTTGAGCGAGACCATGATCAGCCGACCCTCGGTGCGCGCCCGGATGCGGGCCACCTCCTCGGCATTCGGCCGGTCCTTGAGCGCCGTGGCCACGAAGGACGCGGCGTCGGCGGAGTGGGCGGGCCGAGAGAAGAGGTCGTAGACCTTGCCGGACTCCACCACGCGGCCGCTGTCCATCACGGCGACGCGGTCGGCGATCGAGCGGATGACCTCCATCTCGTGGGTGATGGCCACGATCGTGACCCCGAGCTCCTCGTTGACGCGGCGCAGCACGGAGAGCACCTCGTGCGTCGTCGAGGGATCCAGGGCGCTGGTGGCCTCGTCTGCGAGCAGGATCTCCGGCTCGGCGGCCAGGGCGCGGGCGATGCCGACGCGCTGCTTCTGGCCGCCCGAGAGCTGCTCCGGGTAGTGCTTGGCCTTGTCCGCCAGGCCGACGAACTCGAGCAGCTCCGCCACGCGAGCGCGGCGTTTGGACCGCGGCCAGCCGGCCGTGTCCAGAGCAAACTCGATGTTCCCGGCCACCGTGCGGGAGGTCAGCAGGTTGAACTGCTGGAACACCATGCCGATGCGGGTGCGCAGCGGACGCAGCTTCGCTTCGGAGAGATGGGAGACCTGCTGGCCCAGCACCGTGACGGTGCCCGACGTCGGCTTCTCCAGCCCGTTGATCATGCGGATCAGGGTGGACTTGCCGGCGCCGGAGAAGCCGATGACGCCGAAGACCTCGCCGCGGTTCACGGCGAGCGAGACGTCGTCCACGGCCTTCACACCGGCACCCTTCTTGGCGGCGTAGACGCGGCTGACGTGGTCGAAGACGATGACCGGCTCCCCCGGGGCGCCCGCGGAGGGGCGCCCCGGGGTGACCGCGTCACGGTCGGACGTATGGGAACCTGCCATGGATCAGGCGCCCTGCTTCGCGATCGCGTCCTGGTACTGCTTCAGGGTCTCGTCGATCTGGGCGGTGTCGAGCTGCACCGGCACGCTCGTGCCGGAGGAGAGCTTCGCGGACTCATCCAGCACGGGCTGCTCGTGGTACAGGGCCGCGATCTTCTTGTAGGTCTCGTTGTCGCGGTCCTCGCGACGCACGGCGAAGCCGTTGACGTACGGCTTGGCGGAGTCGTCCTCGGGGTCGTCCTTGAACAGGGCGGTGTTCGTGTCGATGCCGGCGTCCGCCGAGAAGGTGTTGTTGATGACCGCGCCCTGCACGGACTCGAGCGCGTTCACGGTCTGCTGCGCGGCCACGGGCTGCACCGTCACGGTGGAGGCGGCCTCGTCGATGTCGCGGACCTCCGGGCGGATGGTCTCATTGGACAGCTTCAACAGGCCGGCGGCGACGAGCACATTGATGGCACGGGCCTGATTCACGGTGTCGTTCGGGATGGCGACGGTGTCGCCCTTCTTGAACTCGGAGACGTCCGTGTACTTCTTGGAGTACAGGGGCAGCGGGATGATCTCGGTGGTCCCGATCATCGTCAGGTCCTTGCCGGAGGCCTGGTTGTAGTCGGCCAAGTAGGCGATGTGCTGGAACCAGTTCATGTCGATGTCGCCATTGTCCAGCGCCGGGTTCGGCTGCGTGTACTCGGTGAAGTTGCGGATCTCGACGTCGATGCCGTGCTTCTCCTTCGCGAGCTTCACCAGGGCGCGGTGCGACTCGTTCTCGGACACGACGCCGATGCGCACGGTCTGGGCGCCGTCGTCGCTCTTCTCCTCGGCCTGCGAGTTGCAGGCGGTCAGGGCGAACGCGCCGACGGCGGCCAGGGACAGGCCGGCGAAGGAGCGGCGGGAGATGTTCGAGGGGGTCGTCATGGGGTTCTCCTTGGAGGACGGTGCGACGTCGCCGGCGCGGGTGGGCACGGCGGGTGCGGAACGGTGCGGGGTGGGCCGTGCGGTGGGTGATTCCCCGCGGGGCACAGCACGGCGGGCGGGGGGCGAGAGACGCCCCGAGCCGGAGGCCGGGATCCTTTCGAACGCTGCTCTTGCCCGTCCCCCAGTCACCGCGGGCTCCCCTCGAGGGGTCTGCACGCAGCGGAGGCAGGCCGCTTCTCGGTCCGTTGCCACCCGTGAACATGGGGTTGGCGAGCGGCTCGTCGTGGGACCACGTGGACCCGCCGAGGCGGGGTCCACAGCCGCTTCTCCTGAAGCTGGGCCCAAGCGTATCGCAGCGTGTGCGCTCCATCGGGCAGGGCGGTGACGCGCAGCGTCATACTGCGGGCCCGGGTGTCGACGTGTGATGCCCCCGCGAGACGACGACGGCCGGGCGCCTCCGCGGGGAGGCGACCGGCCGTCGTCGGGACGGGGCTCAGGCGGGCGAGGTCAGAAGTCCCAGTCCTCGTCCTCGGTGTTCTCGGCCTTGCCGATCACGTAGGAGGAGCCGGATCCGGAGAAGAAGTCGTGGTTCTCGTCCGAGTTCGGGGAGAGCGCGGAGAGGATCGCGGGGTTCACGTTCGTGGTCTCGGCCGGGAACATGGGCTCGTAGCCCAGGTTCATCAGCGCCTTGTTCGCGTTGTAGTGCAGGAACTTCTTCACGTCCTCGGCCAGGCCGACGGCGTCGTAGAGGTCATGGGTGTACTCGACCTCGTTCTCGTACAGCTCGAACAGCAGCTCGAAGGTGAACGCCTTGAGCTCCTCCCGCTTCTCCTCAGGCAGGGTCTCGATGCTCCGCTGGTACTTGTAGCCGATGTAGTACCCGTGCACGGCCTCGTCGCGGATGATCAGGCGGATCAGGTCGGCGGTGTTGGTGAGGCGGGCGTGCGCGGAGAGGTACATGGGCCAGTAGAAGCCCGAGTAGAAGAGGAAAGACTCGAGCAGGGTGGAGGCGATCTTCTTCTTGTACGGGTCCTGGCCGTCATAGCGCTCCACGATCAGGCCGGCCTTGGCCTGCAGGTTCCGGTTCTCACGGGACCAGCGGAACGCCTCGTCGATCTCCGGGGTGGAGGCCAGCGTGGAGAAGATCGAGGAGTACGACTTCGCGTGCACCGACTCCATGAACGCGATGTTCGTGAGGACGGCCTCCTCGTGCGGGGTCATGGCGTCCGGGATGAGGGAGACGGCGCCCACGGTGCCCTGGATCGTGTCCAGCAGCGTCAGGCCCGTGAACACGCGCATGGAGAGCAGTCGCTCCTCATCCGTGAGGTGGGACCAGGACTGGACGTCGTTGGACAGCGGCACCTTCTCCGGCAGCCAGAAGTTGTTGACGAGGCGGTTCCACACCTCCACATCCTTCTCGTCCTGAATGCGGTTCCAGTTGATCGCCTCGACGAGGTGGGACTGCTGGGTCTCGGTCACGGCAGGGCACATCCTTCAGAAGAATTCGTTGAGAATCCGCGGATTCCGGGGGCTCACGGGAGCACGGTCATCGGGGCGCGGGTCCCGGACAGTCTAGGCCCGCAGGTGCAGCGGCAGCCACTCGGGCAGGTCCGGGCTCACAACGTCGTGGGCCCGCCCCGTCCGTCCGTGCGCGCCGCCCCGCTTCGAGGCGGGAAATCGAGCGCACCCGCGCTCAGAAGCGCGGAATACGCGGGATTTCCCGCCTCGAAGGGTCGGCTGTCAGAGCATGCAGCTGACGCAGCCCTCGACCTCGGTGCCCTCCAGCGCGAGCTGGCGCAGGCGGATGTAGTAGATCGTCTTGATGCCCTTCGTCCACGCGTAGATCTGCGCGCGGTTCAGGTCACGGGTGGTGGCCGTGTCCTTGAAGAACAGCGTCAGGGACAGGCCCTGGTCCACGTGCTGCGTCGCCGCGGCGTACGTGTCGATGATCTTCTCGTAGCCGATCTCGTACGCGTCCTCGTAGTACTCGAGGTTCTCGTTGGTGAGGTACGGCGCCGGGTAGTACACGCGGCCGAGCTTGCCCTCCTTGCGGATCTCGATCTTCGAGGCCACCGGGTGGATCGAGGAGGTCGAGTTGTTGATGTACGAGATCGAGCCCGTCGGCGGGACGGCCTGCAGGTTGCGGTTGAAGATGCCGTGCTCCATGACGGAGGCCTTCAGCTCACGCCAGTCGTCCTGCGTGGGCAGGGCGATGCCGGCCTCGGCGAACAGCTCGGCGACGCGCTCGGTGGCGGGCGCCCACTCCTGGTCCGTGTACTTGTCGAAGAACTCCCCCGAGGCGTACTTCGAGTCCTCGAACCCGCCGAACCGCTGGCCGGTCTCGATGGCGATCCGGTTCGAGGCCCGCAGCGCGTGGAACAGCACCGCGTAGAAGTACATGTTCGTGAAGTCGATGCCCTCCTCCGAGCCGTAGTGGACGCGCTCGCGTGCCAGGTAGCCGTGGAGGTTCATCTGCCCCAGGCCGATGGCGTGGGAGGCCGCGTTGCCCTTGGCGATGGACGGCACCGACTGGATGTCGGACATGACCGACACGGCCGTCAGCGCACGGATCGCGGTCTCCACGGACCGGCCGAAGTCCGGCGAGTCCATGGTCTTGGCGATGTTCATCGAGCCGAGGTTGCAGGAGATGTCCTGGCCCACGTGGGCGTAGCTCAGGTCCTCGTTGTACTCGGAGGCCTCGGAGACCTGCAGGATCTCGGAGCACAGGTTGGACATGGTGATGCGGCCCTTGATCGGGTTCGCGGCGTTCACGGTGTCCTCGAACACGACGTACGGGTAGCCGGACTCGAACTGGATCTCGGCGATGGTCTGGAAGAACTCGCGCGCGTTGATCTTGGTCTTCTTGATCCGCGCGTCGTCGACCATCTCGTAGTACTTCTCGGTCACGGAGATCTCGGAGAACGGCACCCCGTAGACACGCTCGACGTCGTACGGCGAGAACAGGTACATGTCCTCGTTCTTCTTCGCCAGCTGGAACGTGATGTCCGGGATCACGACGCCGAGGGAGAGGGTCTTGATGCGGATCTTCTCGTCCGCGTTCTCGCGCTTGGTGTCGAGGAAGCGGTGGATGTCCGGGTGGTGCGCGTTGAGGTACACCGCGCCGGCGCCCTGACGCGCGCCGAGCTGGTTGGCGTAGGAGAAGGAGTCCTCGAGGAGCTTCATCACGGGGATGACGCCGGAGGACTGGTTCTCGATCTGCTTGATGGGCGCGCCGTGCTCGCGGATGTTGGTCAGCGAGAGGGCCACGCCACCGCCGCGCTTGGACAGCTGCAGGGCGGAGTTGATGCCGCGGGCGATCGACTCCATGTTGTCCTCGATGCGCAGCAGGAAGCAGGAGACGAGCTCGCCGCGCTGCTTCTTGCCCGAGTTGAGGAAGGTGGGGGTGGCCGGCTGGAAGCGGCCGGCGATCATCTCGTCCACCAGGTGGGTGGCCAGCTCCTGGTCGCCCCGGGCCAGGTGGAGGGCGACGACGGCGACGCGGTCCTCGTAGCGCTCGAGGTAGCGCTTGCCGTCGAAGGTCTTCAGGGCGTACGAGGTGTAGAACTTGAACGCGCCGAGGAATGTCGGGAAGCGGAACTTGGCCTTGTAGGCACGATCGAACAGGCCCCGGATGAACTCGAAGGGGTACTGCTCGAACGTCTCGGTCTCGTAGTAGTCGTTCTTCTGCAGGTAGTCGAGCTTCTCCTCCAGGTCGTGGAAGAACACCGTGTTGGTGTTGACGTGCTGCAGGAAGTACTGGCGCGCGGCCGCGTGGTCGGCCTCGAACTGGATGCGACCGTCGGCGCCGTAGAGGTTCAGCATGGCGTTGAGCTCGTGGTAGCCGAGGTTCTGCCACTCGGCGGGCATGTTCTTCGCCTGGCGGATGAGGTCCGCCTCGGTGGGTGCGGTGGTGGTCATGTCCACAGTCCTTCCAGGCCGCCGCGGACGCGTTCGACGTCGTCGGGCGTGCCCATCAGCTCGAATTTGTACATGAGGGGCACCTGGCACTTGCGGGAGATGATGTAGCCGGCCAGGCAGTAGCCCTCATGGAAGTTGGTGTTCCCGGACGCGATCACGCCCCGAATCCAGTGACGGTTCTCCGGGACGTTGAGGAACTTGATCACCTGCTTCGGGACCGCGCCCGGCCCGCTGCCCCCGCCGTAGGTGGGGGTCATCAGGACGTACGGGGCGGTGGCCCCGAGGGTGGGCTCCCGGGTGATCAACGGCAGTCGAGCCACCCGGTCCTCGGGCAGCTCGAGCTTCTCGACGAAGCGGTGCGTGTAGTTGGAGGCGGAGGAGAAGTAGATCAGTCCCGCGTCGGTGGGGACGAGCCCCTGCGCCTCGGCCGAGCGGATGTGGCTCGGGTCCGCGGCGACGGTCATGTCGGCTCCGGTCAGGCCACCGATGCCGCGGCGGACTCGGCGAGCTCGGCGATCTTGTCCGGGCGGAAGCCGGACCAGGAGTCGGTCTCGGTGACGACGACGGGGGCCTGCATGAAGCCGAGGGCACGGACGCGCTCGAGGGCGGCGGGGTCCTGGGACATGTCCACGACCTCGTAGGCGATGCCCTTCTTGTCCAGTGCACGGTAGGTGGCGTTGCACTGCACGCAGGCCGGCTTGGTGTACACGGTGACGGTCATGGCGATCCCTGTTCCTTCGTGGTCTCTGGTGGTCTGCGGGTGTCGGCGCGGCGCTCGCGAGGTGCATCGCGGGGCGTGCCGAACATCTGCGTCGATACTACATCTAGTGATCACGGCCGGGAACCATCCCTACATGTAGTAGTCACACCGCTGTAGTTACGTATCCCCACCCTCTGCCCATCCTGTCCACACCCTGCTGTGCGAGACGATCCGCGCGGACATGCGGGACACGCCGGGACCGAGGTCGACTGTCCACAGCCGGTGGAGATCTCGGGGCCGGGTTCCCACAGCCGGAAAGTCGAGTTCGCCACGTCTGCGAGCGGCGTGTCCGACCCCCGCGGACCACTACATGTAGGAGCCCGCCGCCGGCCGGCACCGGAATACCCCGTCACCACCGGGGGTTGCCCCGGCATGAGCACCTCTCCCACCGTCACCCGCAATGACGCCGAGTCCCGTTACGAGCTCCACGACGGCGGCACACTGCTCGCCGTCCTCGACTTCCGGGACAACGGCGCGGCCGTCTCCCTGAACCGGGCGTTCACCATCCCCGTGCACCGCGGCCGGGGCCACGCCGCCGCGCTGACCGCGGGCGCCGTCGAGGACATCGAGACGAACGGCGGCCCCGCGGGGGGCCGCCGCATCGTGCCGATGTGCTGGTACGTCGCCCAGTGGTTCGACGAGCACCCGGAGAAGAGCGCGCTGCTCGCGCCCCGCTGACCGGCGCGGTCAGGCCGCGACGCGGTGCCGGCGCACCACGGCCAGGACGCCCGCGGCCAGCACCGCGACGGCGACGGGCCACGCCGCCGGACCACGCCCGGTCTCGACCGTGTCCGGCACCGTGTGCTCGCCGTCGGCCGGATCCGCAGGGGTCTCGGGCTCCGCCGGCGAGGTGGGAGTGTCGGGATCGGCCGGCTGACCCGGAGCCGGAGCGTCGTCGAACAGACCGGCCACGGGGAAGGTCACGAACCCCGGGATCCGCCCGTTCTCCCAGTCGTAGAGGTCCACGCGGGGGTCGCCGAACCGCACGGTCACCGTCCGCGTCGTCGTCACGCCGTCCCTCGTGGCCCGCAGGGTGACGGTGTCGGATCCGGTGAAGCCCTCGGGCGCCTGGTACACGTAGCCGCGCGGCCCGCCGGTCTCCTCCTCCGCCACCTCGACGACCCGACCCTCGGCCGGGCCCGCGACGAGCGTCAGCGGCGCCGCCTCATCGCCCGTGTACGAGGAGATGAACACGTGTCGCTCCCCCGGCGCCGCGAGCAGGGTGGTGTCCCAGGCGGTGGGGAGCATGTGGAAGCCGAGCTCATGACGCTGGTCGGCGCGCAGCGGCTCGCCCGGGTCAGCGGTAGAGGGTGTAGACGACGGGACCGGTCCCCGACTCGCCCAGGCTCCGCCGGGCCGCGGCGACGTCGAAGTCACCGCGCTCCAACTCGTCGTCGTACGTGAACGGGACCTCGGTCTCGGCGCCGCGGGCCTCCCCCTCCAGCACCGGAGCCACCGTCAGGCGGACGTCGGACTCGTCCACCTCGAACTCGGTGCCGAAGGAGGCACCGGTCTCACCCTCCGCGCTGGCCACGAGGAAGGATCCGCCGGGCAGGTCGTGCTCGGCGGTCCATCCAGCGGGGTGGGCGGGTGAGGCGAGGACGGGGGTCGCCCCCAGGCCGGTGAGAAGGACGCCGGCGCCCAGGGCGGCGGCAAGGCGGGTCGGTCGGGCGGTGCGCATCGTGCTCCTCCAGGGGTGCGGTGCTGCGACGGGCCGAAGGGTTCCCCGGCTCGGACGCCCGAGGTCGACCGGATGCCGCACTCGCCGCGTCGGCACGAATCTATGCCGCACAGACGTGAGGCGGGTCACTGACCGGTGACGAAGCGCTATCGACTCGGTCACGGCGTCGCCCGATGCGGATCGGGCCGTCCGGCCGATGCGGCGCGTCAGCGGGACGCGCTGGACGAGGGGCTTGCCCCGGAGGAGGGGCGCGGGGTGGCCTGCGCCGTGTCGGCCGGGCTGGGCGACGGGCTCGCCGATGCGGCGTCCCGCCCCCGCTGGTCCTCGGCGTCCCGGCCGGACGCGCTGGCGGGGCCCGACGCGCTGGAGGAACTGGGCGAGCTCGACGACGGCAGCACCGGTTTCTGGGTGGCGCGGAAGTTGCGCACCCGCTGCAGCGGCTCCGGGACGAAGTCCGAGGGGACGGAGCCGCCGTCGGCGCCGGTGCCCTCGATCTTGATGGGGCCGGTGAACCCGGACGGTTCCGCCGTGCGCGCCCCGCTCGACCCGATCACGCCCATCTCCCCGAGCGTCGCGGCCAAACTCTCCAGCTCCTTGCGATGGCCCTCGACCACGCTGGAGGCCAGCTCCTTCGCCGCGTCGTCCGAGCCGTCCTCCGCCTCCGTGGCGGAGATCGTCAGCGCGCCCTGATAGAGGCGGCGCATCTGGAGCAGGTAGATCCGTCCCGCCTCCTCCGGCTCGGCGGCGGCCAGCACGTTCTTCTCCCGGTCGGACAGGAGTCCGGCGCGCAACTCGTCGCCCACGATCTGGGTCGGCTCCGCGTCCTCCGTGGACTCGGGCTGCGCAGACGGGGTCGACTCGGCACCCGCACCGCGCACGTCATCCGAGGGGACGCCCCAGCCCTCGAGCATCGACTCGAGCCGGCGCGCCCGCTCCTCGTGCTCGGACTTCATCCGTTCGGCGGTGGCCCGGATCTCCTGGTCCACGCCGTCCTTGCCCAGCACCTCATCGGACTGCTGGATCGCGTCGCGGTGGTTGCGCAGCAGCAGACCCGCGAACTGGATGTCCGCCGCGAGCGGGTCGGCGGACGTCTGGCTGGGGCTGGCCAGCACGCCCTCCAGGTAGGTGTTCCCCGCCTCCGTGCCACCGGTCTGTCCGGGCTCCTCGGCGACGCTGCAGCCGCCGGTGGCCAGGGTGATGCTCAGGAGCGCCCCTCCGACGGCCACGCTCCAGCGGCGGGGGCGCACGCGGGCGGGGGCGATGTCGGCTCGGCTCATGGGCGCAGGTCCTCTCGGCGGTCGTCACCCGGTCACGGGGTCAATGGCGGTCCGACGCGGTCGGCCGCCCCGGCCTCCCCAGGGTACCCCTCCGGCCTCCCTGCCCCGGGGTCGCCGCGGCCTCAGGCGACGCGGGTGGCCTGCACCACCCAGTTGTTGAAGGCGTTCCCGGCCATCCCGGTGCCCGGCACGAGGTCGCACGTGATCAGCGTGACCTTCGCGTCGTCGCCCCCGGGCTCCCAGGCCCAGCGGTGCGCCGGATCCTGGGTGAGCGCCTCCTTCTCCACCGAGACCGCGTCCGCGTCCGCCTCGAAGGCGGCCTGCGTGCCGTCGTCGTATGTCACCACGACGACGGCACCCGCGCGCACGTCGCCCAGGTTCCAGAACACGTCCCGCACGCCGTAGTAGACGACGTGCCCGGCCAGGACCCCCGCGTACCGGGAGCGCTCCCCCGGCGTGGTGCCCCACTGCGGCGGGCCGTACCAGCCGACCGTCTGTGGCTCCGGGTCCAGGTCGCCGCCCTCATCCAACTGCGTGAGGTCGATCCCCGCTCCGACGATCTGCTCGCCGTCCTGGTGGACGTCCACGTGCACGGGCGTCGCCGTGACCTCGTCCCACGGGGCGGCGGGGCCGGAGAGGTGGGCGGCCGCGGCGGGGGTCGGCTCCTCGGACGGTGCCGGCTCCTCGGACGGCGCCGGCTCCTCGGTGGGGGTCGGCTCCTCGGACGGCGTGGGTGTGCCGGCGAGCTCCTGGGTCTCGACGGGAACCGCCGCCTCCCGCGTGGGTGACGCCGAGGACGGGCTCGGCGTCGGGATCGGTGTGGCCGTCGGTGCGGGGCTGGGCGTGAAGCGTGCCGAGGACGGCGACGGCGACGGCGACGGGGTCGCGGACGCCGTGGCGCTGAGGGTGGGGGCGGCGCTGATCGGCACGGCGCCGACCGCCAGCACCCCGCGCAGCGCGAGGAACACGAGTCCCAGGCACAGCAGCACCAGGACCACCCACAGGGCGCGTCGGACGGTGGTGTTCATCCGGGTTCTCCCCTCGTGTGCATCGACGCGGCCCGCCCGGGGCCGCGTCCGACGACGGCATGGTCTCACGCGCTCCGGCCTCAGCGCGGCGCGTCATCCCCGGGCTCGGCATAGCGGTCCCGGACGAAGGCCTGCAGGCGACGGGCGAGCGCCTGCAGCGTCTCGGCGGCGAAGTGGTCCTCCCGCCACGCCGCGTGCAGTCGTACCGCGAGCGTCCGCCCCTGCGCGATGACCCGCACCGGCGTCAGCCCGAAGGCCGGGTCCTCGGTGACGACGGCGACGCCCGCCCCCGTCGCGACCAGGGCCTGGGCCACCCGCCCGGAGTTCGCCTCGACGAGGGCCGGCGGCGTGAGGCCCGCCACGGCCACGGCGCCGTCGAGGACGCGTCGCGCCATGAAGGTGCGGGCGGGCGCGACGACGGGTTGGGCCACGAGGTCGTCGAGGGACACCCGCGTCCGGCCCGCCCAGGGGTGGCCCGGGGCGACGTACGCCCAGACCGGCAGGTCCATCAGCGGCAGCGACGCGACGGAGGGGGGCGGCACCGTCGGCATCACCACGAGGTCGTGCCGCGCGACGGCGTCGAGCAGCGAGTCGTCCAGCTGGGTCTCCGCGACGCGCGGGCGCGGGTCCTCCTCGCCGAAGGTGGCCACGAACGGCAGCACGACATCGATGAGGGTGGTGCCCGGCGCGGCCACGGCCACGTCCGTGAGCCGACCGGAGGCGAGCGCGCGGGCCGCCTGCTCCGCCCGTCGATGGGCGACGAGGACCTCGCGCGCCACCGGGAGGAACGCCTCGCCGGCCGTCGTCAGCTCGAACCGGCCGGCGACCCGGGCGAACAGGGGCAGGCGCAGCTCACGCTGAAGCCGCTGCAGCTGCCGACTGAGCGCGGACTGCACGAGATCCAGGCGGATCGCGGCCCCCGAGACCGTGCCGACCTCGGCCACCGTGACGAAGGCCCTGAGCAGTTTCTCGTCCATGCCGGATGAGCATAGCCACCATGCCAGATCATCACTGGACGGCATGGACTCGACGCCCCACCATGGGAGGACGCGGCCCGACGCGTCGTCGTCGTGCCCGCCCGTCGTCCACGCTCCCCGTGAGCCGTCCCCAGGAGGCATCCCCATGACCGCCACCCCCGACCTCGAGCAGACCCGCCATCTGGCCACCGAGCTGCCCGGCCCTCGCTCCCGTGAGCTCGCCGAGCGCCAGAAGCGCGCCGTCCCGGCCGGCGTGGCCACCACCATGCCGGTGTACGCGGCCCGCGCCGCGGGCGGCATCCTCGAGGACGTGGACGGCAACCGCCTGATCGACCTGGCCTCCGGCATCGCCGTCACCTCCGTGGGCGCCTCCCACCCGCGCGTCGTGGCCGCCGTCCAGGAGCAGGTCGCGCAGTTCACCCACACCTCGTTCATGATCACGCCCTACGAGGGCTACGTGGCCGTGGCCGAGCAGCTGGACCGCACCAGCCCGATCCCCGGCGAGACCCGCACCGCCCTGTTCAATTCCGGCGCCGAGGCCGTGGAGAACGCCGTCAAGGTGGCCCGCGCCTACACCGGCAAGCAGGCTGTGGCCGCGTTCGACCACGCCTATCACGGCCGCACCACCCTGACGATGGCGCTGACCGCCAAGTCCATGCCCTACAAGCACAGCTTCGGACCGTTCGCCCCCGAGATCTACCGCGTGCCCGGCTCCTACCCGCTACGCGACGGCCTGTCCGGCGCCGAGGCCGCGCAGCGTGCCATCTCCGCGCTGGAGAAGCAGATCGGTGCCGACAACCTGGCCGCCGTGATCATGGAGCCGATCCAGGGCGAGGGCGGCTTCATCGTCCCGGCCGAGGGCTTCCTGCCGGCCGTGGTCGAGTGGTGCAAGGCCAACGACGTCCTGTTCATCGCGGACGAGGTCCAGTCCGGCATCGCCCGCACCGGCGCCTGGTTCGCCTCCGAGACCGAGGGCATCGAGCCGGACCTGATGGCGACCGCCAAGGGCATCGCCGGCGGCATGCCGCTCTCCGGCGTCACCGGCCGCGCCGAGGTGATGGACTCCGTGCACCCGGGCGGCCTCGGGGGCACCTACGGCGGCAACCCCGTCGCCACGGCGGCGGCGCTCGCCGTGTTCGAGGCCGTCGAGGAGGACGGTCTCCTGGAGAAGGCCCGCCGGATCGAGCAGGTCATCCGCGAGCACTTCGCGCAGAACGCCGACGACCGCATCGCCGAGGTCCGCGGCCGCGGCGCGATGATGGCGATCGAGTTCGTGGACCCCGCCACCGGCGAGCCGGACGCGACGCTGACCGCCACCGTGGCCGCGGCCGTGCGCGCCGCCGGCGTCATCCTGCTCACCTGCGGCACCTACGGCAACGTCGTACGCTTCCTGCCGCCGCTGACCATCGGTGAAGACCTCCTCAAGGAGGGCCTGAGCGAGGTCACGAACGCGCTGCAGTCCGCCTGAGCCCCCGCCACCGGCGGACCGACGACGACGGCCCCGCATCCCTGCCCGGGATGCGGGGCCGTCCGCCTGTCGGCGGAGGACTCAGATGTCGTCCTCGTACGCGGGGCCGCCTTCGTTCTCCATGGCCTCGATGCGCCGGGACTTCTCGGCGGTGAAGATCCGGCGGACCCCCGTGCCGCCGAACTCGTCCTCCGGGACCAGCCCGACGCCGTACTTCAGCAGGGCCTTCTCCAGACGCAGACGCTCGTCCACCCGCAGGTCGGCCAGCCCCTTCTCGAAGCGGCGCAGCTGCTCCTTCTCGAGACCGGCCGCGGTGGCCAGGGTGCGGACACTGACCTGGGCGAGAGCGCGGCCGGCGCGCGCCACGTCGAAGGTAATCGGGGTGGGGTACATCAGACATTCTCGATTCTGCAGTTCTCGACGGGGATCCGGTCCATGATGGCCGCGCCCCGGTTGAAGGGACAAGGGCGCGCCAGCCTAGAACCCGCTGTGCGACATGCGCGTCGCTGACCCATCGCTCCCGCCACGCCGGCGGGACGCGGACGGGCCCGCCTCCGGTCACCGGAGGCGGGCCCGTCGTCGTCGTGGGGTGTCAGTCCTGGACGAAGTACATCTGCTTGTTGACGAACTCGTCCATGCCGAGCGGGCCGAGCTCGCGGCCGAAGCCGGAGCGCTTGATGCCGCCGAACGGGATCTCCGCCCCTTCTCCCGCCGGCGTGTTGACGTTGGCCATGCCGACCTCGAGCTGCCGGGCGATCCGCTCGGCCTGAGCCTCGTCCTGGGAGAACACGGCGCCGCCCAGGCCGTACTGGGAGTCGTTGGCGAGAGCGAGCGCCTCGTCCGCGGACTCCACCTTGTAGACGACGGCGACGGGGCCGAAGAGCTCCTCGCGGTAGGCGTCCATCTCGGAGGTGACGCCCGTGATCACGGCCGGGGCGAAGCGGGCGCCCGCCTCGTCCGTGACGGTCCCGCCGACGTGGACGGTCGCGCCCTGCTGACGGGCCCGCTCCACCTGCTCGGCCAGGCCCTCGGCGGCACCGCGCGAGGACAGCGGGGTGAACACCGTCGGGTCCTCGTCGGCGGCCTCCCCGGGCTTCATGGCCTCGGCCAGGGACACCAGCTCGGCCACGAAGGCGTCATGGATGTCCGCCGTGACGATCATGCGCTTGTTGGAGTTGCAGGCCTGGCCCATGTTGTACATGCGGGTCGCCCACGCGGTGCGGGCGGCCTCGGCCGGGTCCTCGGCGTCGAGCACGATGTACGGGTCCGACCCGCCGAGCTCGAGGACGGCCTTCTTGAGGTGCTGGCCCGCGAGCGCGCCGATCACGGAGCCGGCCCGCTCGGAGCCGGTCAGGGACACGCCGGCCACGCGCGGGTCGGCGATGAACTCGGCGATCTGGTCGTGCGTGGCGAAGACGTTGGTGTACACGCCGGCCGGCACGCCGGCGTCGTCCATGATCTGCTGCACGGCCAGGGCCGAGCGGGGGCAGATCTCGGCGTGCTTGAGCACGATCGCGTTGCCGAGCATGAGGTTCGGCGCGGCGAAACGGGCGATCTGGTAGTACGGGAAGTTCCAGGGCATGACCCCCAGCAGCACGCCCAGGGGCAGGTGGCGGATCATGGCGCGGCCGCCCCCGTAGGTCTCGATGGGGCGGTCCGCGGCGAGGGTGGGGCCCTTGTCCGCGAAGTAGCCGAAGATGGCCGAGCTGAACTCCGCCTCCTCGACGCCCTCGGTCACGCGCTTGCCCATCTCGGTGGCGATGATCTGCGCGAGCTCGTCTTTGCGCTCCTCGAAGAGGTCCGCGACCTTCTGCACGATGGTGGCGCGTTCCTCGATGGGGCGGGCGGCCCATGCGCGCTGGGCGGTCTCGGCGGCGGCCAGCACCTGGTCGACCTCACCGTCGGCGAGGGCGGGGAAGGTCTCCACGACCTGGTCGGTGCTGGGGTCCTGCACGCGATAGCCGGTGGGGGTGCTCATGAGTGGGTCCTCTCGTTGGGGTCCCGGACCACGGCAGTGCCGTCGTCGTCCGGACGGATGATCGGGATGGGTCGGGTCGAGTCCGTCTGCGGCAGGGTCTCGCCACGGAAGTAGGCCGGGTGGCGCAGCCGCGTCCACATCATCAGTACCACGCCGATGGCCAGCACGCCCATGCCCAGGATGAACACGGTGCCGACACCGAACACGGAGGAGCCGGAGCCGTAGTCGGGGTCGGTGGAGTCCATCGCGGTCACGCAGAACATCACCAGCAGCACGAGGCCGCCGATCAGCGGGAACAGGAAGGTGGTGAGGGCGTTGCCCACCGAGGTGAACCACTCGCGGCGGAAGTACCAGACGCAGGCCAGGGCGGTGATGCCGTAGTAGAAGCAGATCATCAGGCCCAGAGCGGTGATGGTGTCCCACAGGGCGTTCTCGGAGAGCAGCCGCGTGACGACGTAGAAGAGGCCGGCGAAGCCCGCGCACACCCAGGTCGCGAAGGCCGGGCTGTTGAACCGGGGGCTCAGCTCGGTGAAGCGCGCGGGCACAGCCCGGTAGAAGCCCATCGCCAGCAGGGTGCGGGCCGGGGAGACCATGGTGGACTGCAGGGAGGCCAGGGAGCTGACGAGGATCGCGCTGGACATGATCACGGCAAAGGGGCCCAGGATCGGGCCGGCGAGGACCGCGAAGATCGACTCCTGGTTGTCCGGGTTGCCCGCGCCCAGGCCCTCGGAGCCGATGCCCGCCCAGGAGATCACGGCCAGGGCGGACAGGATGTAGACGGCGATGATGACGAACACGGTGACGGCGGCGGCCCGGCCGGGGGTGCGCTCGGGGTCCTTGGTCTCCTCGTTCATCGTGAGGGTCACGTCCCAGCCCCAGAACAGGAAGATGGACAGGGAGACGCCGGCCGCGACCACACTGAAGTCGCCCGCGGTGAACGGGTTGAACCAGTCCAGCTGCACCGGGGTGGGGTCGAAGCCCGCGCCACGGGAGGACTGCGTCAGGGCGGCGACCGCGAACGCACCGAGGGCCAGGATCTGGAAGGCCACCAGGATGTACTGCAGGTGCTTGGTGGTCTCCATGCCGCGGTGCGAGATCCATCCGGCCAGGGCCAGGTACACCAGGGTCAGGGGGATGTTGACCCACAGGTTGCCGGCCAGGTCCGCGATGGCCTGGCTCCCGGTGATCTGGGCGAGCAGCAGGAACGTGAAGTCGACGGCGACGGCCGCCAGGTTGGACAGCACGATCACGGAGGCGGCGATGAGCCCCCAGCCGCCCATCCACCCGACATACGGCCCGAAGGCGTGCGTGGCCCAGGTGAACGACGTGCCGGAGTCCGGCACCCGCGTGTTCAGCGCCCGGTAGCCGAGGGCCACCAGGAGCATCGGGATGAAGCCGAGCAGCAGGATCGCGGGCACGTGGGTGCCGACGGTGCTGATGGTCGGCCCGAGGCCCGAGGTCAACGTGTAGGCGGGGGCGACGACGGAGACGCCGATCACCACCGCCCCGAGCAGGCCGACCTTGCCGGCCTGGAGCCCCTTGTTGCTCACCCCGCCCGGGTTGAGCAGGTTGACCTGCTCGATGGCGGAGGTGGTCGGGTACACGTGCTCGTGTCCCTCATTGTCGACGACGCGGCGTCGTGGGGTGGATGCGCTCATGAGGATGTCCTTGTCCGTCGGGCCGGTCAGCCGGTGGGCTGCCCCGCGTCAGTGGCTTCCCGCTCGGCGATGGCCAGGGCGGCGGCCTCGCCCATGCGGATCGCGCCGTCCACGTGCTGGTAGCCCTCGGCTGCGATGTCCGAGCACGCGTAGTGGATGGGACCGGTCGGGCGGTTCTGGAGGTGGCCCCAGCGGGAGAGCCCGCCGAGGTCGTAGCTGGTGGCGTAGGCGCCTCGGGTCCACTCCTCGGCGGCCATGTCCGAGAGGAAGAACGCGATCGGCTCGAGGGTCCGGGGGCCGAGGTACTCGGCCATGGCGCCGAGGATCGCGGCCTTGCGCTCCTCCTCCGGCAGGGCCCACATCTGCTCCGCGTACACGTCGGACACGAAGCCGACGAGGGTGCCGTGCGGGTCCTCCTTGCCCGGGGCGCCACCGGCCAGGTTCTCGCCGCGGTTGGTGTTGTCATAGATCTCCTGGACGAGACGGCCCCCACCGAAGCACGTGCCGGACAGGCCCTCCTCGCGCCAGAACGGGGTCTCGTACACGGCGTGCACCTTGATGACCAGGCCCATGGAGATGTGCTGGTGCGCGATCTGCTGCTCGCGCGGCATCGGCGGCTCGAAGGAGATGCGGCTGTAGAGGTTCGGCGGGACGGCCAGGACCGCGTAGCGGGCGTGCACCTCGTAGTCGTCAGTGAGCGCCACGACGTCGCCGGCGGCGCCGTCGTGCGCCACGCCGTTGCGCACGTCTGCGGCCACACCGTTCTTCTCGTCCGCGGTGGACGGGTCCGGCTCGGCCCAGCGCAGGGTGCGCACCGGCTGGCCGAGGACGACGTCGTCGCCCAGCTCGGCGGCCATGGCCAGGGACACGGACTGCATGCCGCCCTCGACGCGCTTGTCCAGGATGAAGTCCTCGTCCACCAGGTTGCGGAACGACCCCGCCGAGGCGGACATGAGCAGCGCCTGGAGCAGGGAGAAGGTGTGGGAGGGCTTGGTCAGCATGCCGGAGGCGATGTAGATGGAGACGTTGTCGATGGCCTCCGGGTCGTCGGACTGCTGCTCCAGCCAGTGCCGGAAGGAGATCTTGTCCAGCTCGGCGGCCCGCGGGTGCTCCCACGGGGCGGCGGCGTCGATCTCGGCGGTCAGTTCGTCGATCTTGGCGATCAGGCGATCCATCTCCCGGTCCGTCTTCTCGGCCACCGGGAAGTCGAGGCCGTCGTAGACGTGGCGTTCTCCGCGCGGGTCCACGTAGACGTTGCGACCGTCGCGGAAGCGGGAGAACGTCGGCAGGCCGAGCTCCTCCACCAGGGAGATGAGGCGGGTCTGGTCCGGGGAGATCCACTGGCCGCCGATCTCGATGAAGTGGTCCTTGCCGTCGGCGCCCTCGACCAGGCCGTTCCAGGTGCGGCCGCCGACGCGCCGGCGAGCCTCCAGGACGGTGACGGACAGGCCCTGGGCCTTCGCGGTGCGGGCGGCCATGAGGCCGGCCGGGCCGGCGCCGATCACGACGACGTCGCTCGTCCGGCGCTCGCGGCCGGCGGTGGCGGGGGCGGTGGTCATGGGG
>NZ_JASDCZ010000169.1:0-3528 GCF_030407635.1 Micrococcus sp. APC 4021 | reverse complement strand
TCGGGGTGGGGGAGGGGCTGGTGCTCTCCGACGGCGACGGGGTGTCCGATGCGGACTCGGACGACGCAGACTCGGACGACGCGGCCGCGGCCTGCGGGGCCGGCCCGCCGCGCAGGTTCTGGGCCAGCAGCACCCCGCCCACGACGAGTGCGGCCAGCAGGCCGAGCACGAGGAGCAGGGCCAGCGGACCGCCGCCGCGCGTGCGGCCGTTGCCGTCGCCCGGGTCGGCCACCGTGGCGCCGTCGTCGCCCCCGGTGGTGGCCGGGGCGGCCAGGGCATCCGGAGCCGCGGCGGCGGACGTCGAACCGGCAGCCGCCGCGGTGGCCCCCGTTGCGGTCCCGGCAGCCACCGGCGCGGCCGTGCTGCGGGACTCCTCGTGGACGGGCGGCGCGGACTCGGCCACGATCGCTCGGCGGGGGACGGGGCGCTGGCGCCGCACCGGGATCGCCTCGGTGTCCGGGGCGACCGGCTCCGGCGGGTCGGTCTTCTCGGCCGCCACGGACTCGACGGGCTCGACGGGCTCGGTGGGCGGCGTGGCCCCGTCGGCATCGGCGTCGGTGGCCTGCGCGGCGGCGGCCCCCGCCGCGACAGCCGGGAGTGCGGCGGTGCCCGCCTGGGCCTCGCGCTCCGCGGCCTCGCGTTCCTGGGCCTCGCGCTCCGCGGCCTCGCGTTCCTGGGCCTCGCGCTTCTCAGCTTCGCGCCGCTCGGCCTCCCGGGCGCGCTCCTCCTCGGCACGACGGCGGGCCTCGGCCCGGCGCTCGAGCTCGCGGCGCTCGGCCTCCTCCCGCTCCGCGGCCAGCCGGGCCTGCTCGGCCTCCCGCTCGCGCGCGGCCCGCTCCTCAGCCTCCTGCTCCGCCTGGCGACGGGCGCGCTCGGCCTCGGCGCGGCGCTCCTCCTCGGCACGCTCCTCCGCCTCCCGACGTTCGCGTTCTGCGCGTTCGGCGGCTTCCTTGCGCTCCCGCTCGGCCCGCTCCGCGGCCTCCCGTTCGGCGCGTGCCTTCTCCTCGGCCTCCTTGCGCTCGCGTTCTGCACGCTCGGCGGCCTCCCGCTCCGCGCGCTCGCGCTCCTCCTGCTGCTTCCGGGTGGCGGCGTCCGCCGCGGCCAGGGCCGACGCCCCGGCGGCCGCCTTCGCCGCGGTGCCGTCGGAGGGACGGACCCGCTCGGCGAGGCGCTCGGAGAGGCGGTTCAGGAACCCGGGACGACGCTGGGCCTCGTCCTCGTCCGCGCGGAGCCGGCGGTCGAGGTCGGTGTAGTACGCCTCGTCGTCGTCGTAGGCGTGGGGGTCTCCGGTCCGCGACTCGCCGAACAGCTCGGAGCCGAGGCTGTCCGTCTGGAACGGCTCCACGTACAGCTCCTGCGGGTACGCCAGACCCAGCAGGACGTCCGGGTCGGGGTCCCCGCCGGCGATCAGGTACGTGCGGCCCTCGGACAGCCCCAGGTCGAGCACCTGCACGTCGTCGTTGCGCTCGCCCGTGGCCAGCTCCCGCGCGGACGAGGCCACCTGCGTGGCGTTCTCACGGGAGGCCACGAGCACGGTGACGCGGCGGTTGAGCACCTGGTCCGTGCCCAGGAACACCATGTCCTGGTCCGCGGACGTCACCACGTGCTGGGTGATGCGATAGCGGCCGCCCAGGACGGCGCCGACGGCGATGGGCTGGGGCACGGGCTCTTCTCCTGACGACGGGGTCGGAATCCGATGATACGTGGCGTGGCCGTCGCGGCCAGAGATCAGCCGACGCGCAGCAGACGACCCAGCGCCGGCACGCGGGCGACGAGCGGCCGGAGGGCGTCGTCCAGCTCGGGGAACCGCATGGCCCGCAGCACCATCAGGTACACCGGACCCATCGCCACGGCCGCCACCGCGCACGTGAGCAGCGCCGTCCCGATGGAGTTCCACGCGAACCCGCCGGTGTACCCGCCCAGCAGCCACACGACGACGACGCCCGCGGCCGCCGCGGCCAGCGCGGCCAGGCCGGTCTGGACGTGGGCACGCAGCACGGATGCGAGGCCGTAGTCCCCGAACCGGCGCACGGTGAGCACATGGGTCAGGACGAACTGGTACACGTACGAGACGGACGAGGCGACCGCGACCCACAGGGCCATGGACCACAGCGGCAGCAGCATCGCGCCCGCCCACGAGAGCAGCAGCATCAGGAGCGAGCCGCTGACCTGGACCACCATCGGCACCTTGGCGTCCTCGGCGGCGTAGAACACGCGCAGCAGGTAGAAGGAGCCCGAGCGGAACGGGATGGACAGCGCCAGCGCGAGCAGAACCGAGCCCACCGCGACGCCGGCCACCATCGCCGTCTCGGCCGTCGAGCCGAAGACGCGGCCCAGGGGGCCCGCCAGGACCACCACGCCGGCGAGGCAGAACATCAGCGGCACGGTGAACGCGCGCAGACCCTGCGCCGTCGTGCGCCGCACCGCGGACATGTCCTGGCGGCCCATGGCGCGGGCCAACCGGTTGAAGAGCACGGTGGCCAGGGAGAGCACGAACACCGAATGGGGCAGCACGGCCATCAGCATCGCCATGTTGTACGCGGCCACACCGGGGATGGCCGCCTGCGCCATCTCGGCGCTCCAGGTCTCCGTGCCGGGGATGCGCAGCTCGCCGCGGTCGCGGGCCTCCGTGGCGGAGGTGACGTACCGCTGGCACAGCAGGAGCACCACGTTCGTGGCGACCATCGTGATCAGGGTGTACCCGGCGATCCGGCCGGTGTCCCGCAGGCCGATGCCCTTCCAGCCGAACCGCGGGCGCAGACCCAGGCCGAGCCCGCGCAGCGGCAGGAAGAGGATCACGGCCTGCAGCACGACGCCCAGGGTGTGGCCGCCGGCCAGCACGACCGTCTGTGCGCTCGTCCACCCGGCGAGGTCGTCCCCGGCCCGGTACGCCCCGAACATGCCCAGGTACAGCACGATCGCGCCGATCGCGACGACGTTGTTCAGCACCGGCGCCCACATGTAGGCGCCGAAGCGCCCGTTGGCGTTGAGCACCTGCCCCACCAACGCGTACATGCCGTAGAAGAACACCTGGGGCAGACACCACAGGGCGAACACGGTGGCCATCTCGAGCTTCTCCGGCGACCAGCCGCGGGTCAGGGCCGTCATGAGCGGGGCCGCCGCCAGCATGACCACCACCGTGCCGGCGAGCATCACGAGCGTGCCGAGCGTCATCAGGCGGGAGGTGTAGTCCGCGCCCCGGTCGGCGTCGCGGGCGTGCTTGATCAGCTGCGGCACGAGCACGACGTTGAACACGCCGCCCACCAGGAGCAGGTAGATCACGTTCGGCAGGGAGTTGGCGATCTCGAAGATGTCGGCCATGTCCGCGGACAGGCCGATCGCCACCGTCACCAGCGTCGCACGGACGAGGCCCAGCACGCGGGAGAGGAGCGTGCCGGAGGCCATGATCGCGGTGGACCGGCCGGCGCGGCGCTCGCCCTCGGGGGTCTCGTCCGCGGGGTCCACGGCGGCCGGATCCGTGGCGGGGGCGGGGTCCGTCGTCGTCGGCTCCTCGTCGGCGACGCCGGC
>NZ_JASDCZ010000168.1:0-3590 GCF_030407635.1 Micrococcus sp. APC 4021 | reverse complement strand
GCGGTCGCCCGCCCGGAGGCCCCTTCCCCGCGGGCGACCGCCCTGCTGTTCGCGCTCGCGGTGGCCGCCGGCTCCGTGATGCCGTTGCAGGGCCGCATCAACTCCCGCCTCGCCCACCTGACGGGCGACCCCGTCCTCGCCGCGCTGTGCTCCTTCGCGGCGGGCCTGGCCGTCATGGTGCTCGTGAGCGTGCTGACGCCGCGGGGTCGCCGGGGCCTGGCCCGCATCCGCCCGGCCCTGGCCGCGGGGTCCGTGCGCCCGTGGTACGCGGTGGCGGGCATGATCGGCGGGCTCCTGGTGCTCACCCAGTCCGCGACGATCGGTCCCCTCGGCGTGGCCGTGTTCACGGTCGCCGTGGTCACCGGGCAGGTGGTCGGCGGGATGGTCGTGGACCGGCTCGGGCTCAGCCCCGCCGGGGTGCAGCGCCTGACGCCGCGGCGCCTCACGGGGGCGGCGCTCGCCCTGGCCGCGGTCGCCCTCGTGGTGTGGCCCTCACTCGGCGAGGCCGGCGGCGGGCCCGGCTGGGCGCTGCTGGCCCTGCTGCCCCTGCTGGCCGGTCTGGCCACCGCCGGACAGCAGGTGTTCAACGCCCGTCAGACCACGGCCTACGGCACCGCCATCCCGGCGACCCTGGTCAACTTCACCGCCGGCGTCCTCTTCCTCGGGATCGTGTGGGGCGGGATCGCCCTGGCCTCCGGCCACGGCCTGCCCGCGCTGCCGCACGACTGGCGGCTCTACCTCGGCGGCCCGCTGGGGTGCGTGTTCATCGGGGTGGGCGCCATGGTCGTCCCGCGCCTGGGCGTCTTCGCCGCCACCCTCGGTCTGGTCTCGGGCAACCTCCTGGGCTCCCTCGTGGTGGACCTGGTGGCCCCCACCGACGGATCCACGGTCACCACGACGACGGTGCTGGGCACCCTGGGCGCCCTCGCCGCCGTCGCGCTCGCGTCCTGGCCGGCGCGGCGCCGGTAGCGCCGCCCGCGGCGGCAGGCCGCCGTCACCGCGCGGGACTCAGGCGCGGGCCACGGTCTCCCGCCGCCCGTGCCGGCGTCCGTGCATCACGAAGTAGTACCCGGCGGCGACCACGAGCACGCCCGCCAGGGCCGCGTACATGGCGCCGTAGCCGGCTGAGGCCACAAGCCCGCCGAGGAGCACGGGACCCAGGCCCAGCCCCACGTCCGCGAACAGCATGAGGGTGGAGATGCCGGCGCCGAGCTGGTGGGAGGGCACCGCGTTCACGGCGATCGCCTGGGCCGCGGGCATGAGCGTGCCGTAGCCGAGGCCGCTCAGCGCCCCGGCCAGCACCACCTGCCAGTCGCGCGTGGCGAAGGCCAGCACCAGGAGCGCGGCTGTGAAGCAGAGGAGGGCGGGGTAGACGACGGCGTCGTCCCCCCGGCGGTCCTGCAGGGTGCCCAGGGTGAGGCGCATGACGAGCATCGCCGCGGCGTAGGCCAGGAAGAAGAGGCCGGCGCCGGCTGTGAGCCCGCGCTCCACCGAGTAGGCGTTCAGGTAGGTGAGGATCCCGGCGTAGCTCAGGCCCACCAGCAGCATGAAGCCACTGATCGGCAGCACCGCCGGGTGCAGCACGGAGCGCAGGCGGAAGCCCACCGCGGGGGCGGGGTGCTCCAGGGGGACCTCGCCGGCGGCGCGCTCGCCGTCGACGTCCGCCGCGGCGGGCGCCTCGCGCACCAGCAGGCCCAGCACGAGGCTGACCACCGTGATCCCCAGAGTCGCCCGGAACAGCCACACGTAGCCGATGGAGCCGGCGAGGAAGAGCCCCAGGGCGGGGCCGATCGCGGTGGCCAGGGTGGTGCCCAGCGCGAGGTGGCCGGTGGCCTCCGCGCGTCGCCCGTCGGGGATGGCCGCCTGGGCCAGGGCCATGACGGCGGTGCTGGCGAAGGCGTAGCTGGCGCCGTGGAGCATGCGCACCGCCACCAGGGCCGGCAGTGAGGAGGCGACGAGGTAGAGCGTGCAGGACAGTGCGACGGCGACCAGGGCCGCCACCAGGACGCGGCGCTTGCCGAAGCGGTCCACCACGTGGCCGGTGACCACGCGGCTGAGGGTGGCGCCGATGACGAAGGCGCTCGAGGCCAGCCCCGCCCCGGCGTCCGAGGCGGCGAACTGCCGGACCGCGTACACGGCCATGGTGGTGACGAGGGCGTAGAACGCGAGGAACTGGAGGAAGGAGACCACCCAGGCGAGGACGAAGGTGGGGGAGGCGATGCGTTCCTGCTCGGCGATTTGCATGATGCAAAAGGTAGCATCGTTTGCATGATGCAAACATCTGAGGGGGCGTGGGCCGACCCGGTCCGCGGGATCATGTACGAGCACATGCTCCTGCTGCGGGTGGCCACGCAGGGGGTGGCCCCCTACGGCCGGTCGAGCGCGCTGGAGCGCAGCGCCACCGTGCTGCTCGCCCGCCTGGAGGCGGGCGGGGCCATGAGCGTCGCCGAGCTGGCCGAGGCCTTCGACCTCGACGTCTCCACCGTCCACCGGCAGGTGGCCGCCGCCATGAAGGCCGGCCTCGTCGAGCGGGTGGCGGATCCCGACGGCGGCTCCGCCCGGCTGCACCGCCCCACGGAGGAGGGGCGCGCCCGCCTCGCCGCGGAGCTGAGCTCCCGCGCGGACAACGTGGCGCAGATCGTCGCCTCCTGGCCCGCCGAGGACGTCGTCGAGTTCAGCAGGCTCCTGCGGCGTTTCAACGAGGGGGCGGAGGAGCGCCGGGGCCACCCGTGGCCCCGGCCGCAGACGGGCCCCGGTGCGGAGGACCCCCGGCCCTGAGCGCCGCGCCCGCCCTCAGGCGCGACGGATGCGGGCGGCCAGCGCGGCCGATTCCGCCGGGTCCAGCACGGCCGCCGGATGCGGCCCCGCCGCGGCGAGGCGCTCCGTGCAGCCGGCCTCTCCCAGCGGCGCCCCCGCGGCCAGCACGACGTTGCCCCAGTCCAGGCGCTCCAGCATCCCCTGGTCCGCGAGCGTCCACGGGCCGGGCACCCCGGCCTCGGCGGCCGCCTCCTCGAGGGCGCCCAGCTCGGCGCCCAGGAAGTGCAGGCCGGCGTCGTCGCCGATGTTCACCAGCAGCACCCCACCCGCCGTCAGCAGCTCGAGCAGCTCCCCGTAGAACACGGCGCCGCGCAGGTGCTCGGCGCCCTCCTCGCCGGTGCCGATGTCCAGCACGACGGCGTCGAACCGCTCCCCGTCCAGCGCGAGGTCGACGGCGGCCAGGCGCGCGTCCGCGACCACGGAGACGAGGTCCGTGCCCGCCGGCAGGGGCAGCTCGGCGAGCACGAAGGACACGAGCTCCCGGTCCAGGTCGACCACCGTCTGCTCCGAGCCGGGTCGGGTCGCCTGGAGGTAGCGCGGCAGGGTCAGCGCGCCCGCGCCGAGGTGCAGGACCCGCACCGGCGCGCCCGTCGGGGAGGCTGCGTCGAGCACGTGGGCCATGCGGCGCAGGTACTCGTAGCGGATGCGAGCGGGGTCGGCCAGGTCCACGTGGGACTGGACAGCCCCGCCGATCTCCAGGACGAACCCGCCGAACTCGTCGGGGGCGATGCGGGCGTCCACGCCCGACGTGGACAGGTGGACGGTGTGGCCGG
>NZ_JASDCZ010000167.1:0-3763 GCF_030407635.1 Micrococcus sp. APC 4021 | reverse complement strand
CGGGTCGGGCTGAAGGTCTCAGGTGTGCGGGCCCGGGAACGGGGTGGTCGGCACGCCGCCGGGCCGGTGTCGGTCGGAGCGGGCCCGGCACGGTCCGTGAAAGACTGCTCGCTATGGCCACTGCAGATTCCGGAGACGTCCTGCCGCACCTGCGCACCGAGGCCATCCGCGCCGTCGTCGGGCCCACCAGTGCGGACCGCGGCTTCGCCGTGGCCGCGTCGGGTGCCGTGGGGCGCCTGCGCTACGACGCCGCCACCGGCCGTCTGAGCGCCTCCGTCCAGGGCACCGCGCCCAGCCCCTACCGGGTGCAGGTGCAGCTGCAGGAGGCCTACGACGACGCCGCCGAGGACGGCGCCGGCGCCCTCATGGAGCCGGTGGGCGGGCGCTGCACGTGCCCGGTCGGGACGGACTGCAAGCACGTGGCCGCCGCGCTCTACCAGGTGGTCCGCCTCGACGCCGACCAGGCCCTCGACGACGCCCGCCGCAAGCTCGCCGAGATGGTCACCACGGCGGACGCGCTGCCCGCGCCCGCCGGACGGGGCCACGACGACGGCGGCCCGGCCGGCCTCGACGCCCCGGCCGCGGACGGGGCGGCGCCCCCACCCGCTGCCGGCCTGGACTGGCGACGGGTCATGGAGCCGCTGGCCGGGCTCGACGGTCCGCGCCGGCTGGGCACGCCGCCCGCGCTGGCGATCGGCGTGGAGCTCGTGGCCGAGTCCTCCCGCAACGCGTTCCAGCAGTGGGGCCCGGCGACGGCCGGGGAGGAGCAGGTGCGCGAGGGCCGCCCGCTGTACGTGACCGTGCGCCCGCTCAAGCGCGGGGCCAAGGGGACGTGGATCAAGGGCGGGCTGACGTGGAAGGCGTTCCAGTTCCCGCGCGCCGAGTTCGCCCCCGCCCAGGAGCGGGCGATGCGCCTGATCTGGCGTCAGGTCCAGGCCGAGGACTCCTACCCGGGCGACGCCTGGTTCGGTCTGCACGTCTTCGACTCCCCGCGGATCTGGCAGCTGCTCGCGGAGGCCCGCGAGGTCGGGGTGGAGCTCGTGCCGCTGGGGCTGCTGACGGACGTGGTGCTGGAGGCGCCCGCCGCCGTCGGGCTGGACGTCACCGGCGCCCCCGACGGCGGCCTGGACGTGGCCCCGGCCCTCGACCCGGCCCCGCCCGTCCCCGGGCTGAGCGGTGTGCACGCCGTGGGCGGCATCGGCTTCTACCGCGTGGAGCTCACGGACGAGGAGGCCGTGCTCCACCTGATCCCCGCCGAACGCCCCGTCCCCGAGGCCGTGCAGCAGCTCGTGCTCGCCGGCGGGCCCGTGCGGGTGCCCGCCGCGGACCGCGAGGAGTTCCTCGGCCGGATCTACCCGCGGCTGCGTGGCGCCCTGCCCGTGACCAGCGGCGACGCCTCCGTGGAGCTGCCCGAGTTCGAGCCGCCCGTGCTGCGGCTGCGCGCCGACTTCCGGCCCGACCACGAGCTCGTGCTGCGCTGGTCCTGGCTCTACTTCGACCCGCCCCGCGAACTCGGCCTCGACGCCGGCGGCGACCCGCTGCGGGACACCCGGCACGAGGACGCGGTGCTGCGCGCCGTGACCGAGCTCTGGCCGCGCGCCGGCCGCGCCGAGGAGCAGGTCCTCGAGGGCGTGGGCGCCGCCCGGTTCTCCGAGCAGGTGCTGCCGCTGCTGCAGCGCGCCGACCACGTGCGCGTGGACGTCACCGGCGACCGCCCCGACTACCGCGAGCTGAAGGCCGCCCCGCGCATCGAGGTCGGCACGAAGGCCACGCAGAACGACTGGTTCGACCTCGGTGTGCAGGTCTCCGTGGACGGGCACGTGCTGCCGTTCGTGGAGCTGTTCACCGCGCTCGTGCAGGGCAGGACCACGCTGATCCTCTCGGACGGCTCCTACCTGGGCCTCGACCACCCCGCCTTCGACCGGCTGCGCGCCCTGCTCTCCGAGGCCGCCACCCTGCAGGAGTGGACCCCGGAGCACACCCCCGTCTCACGGCACCAGGTCGGCTTCTGGGAGGACCTCAAGGAGCTCGCGGACGAGGTGGACGAGGACCCGGAGTGGACCGCCGCCGTCGGGCGCCTGGCCGCCGTCGAGCGCCTCCCCGAGGCCCCGCGCCCCGCCGGCCTGAAGGCCGACCTGCGCCCCTACCAGGAGGAGGGCCTGCGCTGGCTCGCGTTCCTGTGGGAGCAGGACCTCGGCGGGATCCTGGCCGACGACATGGGCCTGGGCAAGACCGTCCAGACCCTCGCGCTCTTCGCCCACGCACGTCAGGCCCGGCCCGAGCGGCCGCCGTTCCTCGTGGTCGCGCCGAGCTCCGTGGTGTCCGTGTGGGCGGCCGAGGCCGAGAAGTTCACCCCGGACCTCGACGTGCGCGTCCTGGACACCACCACCCGCAAGCGCGGCACCGCCGTGGCGGACGAGGTGGCGGGGGCGGACGTGGTGGTCACCAGCTACACGCTCCTGAGGATCGACGCCGGCCAGTACGGCGGACTCGACTGGGGCGGGGTGGTCTTCGACGAGGCACAGTTCCTGAAGAACCGCGCCGCGAAGGTGCACACGGTGGCCCGCGACCTGCGCGCCCCCTTCCGGCTGGCCATCACCGGCACGCCGATGGAGAACTCCCTCAGCGACCTGTGGGCGCTGCTGGGCGTCGTCGTGCCGGGCCTGTTCCCGAGCCACCGCCGGTTCCGCGAGACCTACGTGACCCCCATCGAGACCGGGGGGGACCCCGAGCGGATGGCGGCCCTGCGCCGCCGCGTGCGCCCGTTCATGCTGCGCCGCTCCAAGGAGCTCGTGGCGAAGGACCTGCCGTCCAAGCAGGAGCAGATCCTCCAGGTGGAGCTCGAGCCGGCCCACCGCAAGCTCTACGACCGCGTGCTCCAGCGCGAGCGCCGCAAGGTGTTGGGCCTGCTCGGGGACATGGACGGCAACCGGTTCACCATCTTCACGTCGCTCACGCTGCTGCGGATGCTCGCGCTGGCGCCGCAGATCGTCGACGACCAGTACGCCTCCGTGCCCAGCTCGAAGCTCGAGCGGTTCCTCGACGACCTCACCGAGGTGATCGGCGAGGGGCACCGCGTGATCGTGTTCAGCCAGTTCACGAGCTTCCTGCGGGTGATCGCCGAGGAGCTGGACCACCTGGAGATCGAGCACGCGTACCTCGACGGCTCCACGCGCGGGCGCGCCGACGTGATCCGCGGCTTCCGCGAGGGCGAGGCGCCGGTGTTCCTGATCTCCCTGAAGGCGGGCGGCTTCGGCCTGACCCTGACCGAGGCGGACTACGTGTTCCTCATGGATCCGTGGTGGAACCCCGCCGCGGAGGCGCAGGCCGTGGACCGGGCGCACCGGATCGGGCAGGAGCGGACCGTGATGGTCTACCGGCTCGTGTCCGAGGGGACGATCGAGGAGAAGGTGCTCGAGCTGCAGCGGCGCAAGGCCGAGCTGTTCGGCGCGCTCATGGACGAGTCCGACGACTCCGGCGCCGGCGCCTTCACCGACTCCCTCACCGCCGAGGACATCCGGGAGATGCTCGGCGCCGAGGAGTGAGAGCCACCCGAGGCGCGCCGGACGTTTTCGTTCGGGAAACGGCGGCGTGTCGCGACGTTTTCGTTCGGGAAACGGCGGCCCGCCCGCCCGTTTCGTCAACGAAAGTCGTCCCCGGGGCGCCGTTTCCCGAACGAAAGCGGGGGGTAGCCTCGGGCCATGCGTCGCCCGTCCCGTTCCAGCACCGCCGACCCCGCCAGCACCGCCGCCCCTGCCCCCAC
>NZ_JASDCZ010000166.1:0-3881 GCF_030407635.1 Micrococcus sp. APC 4021 | reverse complement strand
GGCCGAGCCCGGAGGGGGTGGAGCCGAAGAGCAGGATCACGAACACCAGGACGAACGTGGCGATCACCTCGGTGATCATGTTCCACAGCGGGTTGCGGATCTCGGGGCCTGTGGCGAAGGTGCCCAGGATCGCCCCCTGGTCCGTCTCCGCCTGGTAGTGGTCGCGGTAGGCCAGCCAGGCCAGGGCCGCGCCGAGGAAGGCGCCGATCAGCTGCGCCGCGAAGTACGCGAGCGTGGTGCCGAGGGTCACGGCGATGCGGGGGGCGTACTCCTCGGCGCCGCTGACGAGCAGGCCGACGGTCACGGCGGGGTTCAGGTGCGCACCGGTCGCGGCAGCGACGTAGACGCCCGCGAAGACGCCCAGCCCCCAGCCGAAGCTGATGAGCAGCCAGCCTCCGCCGTTGCCCTTGGTCTTCGTCAGGACGACGTTGGCGACGACGCCGACGCCCAGCAGGAGGAGGATCGCCGTGCCGGCGATCTCATGCAGGAAGATCGTGCCCATGGACGGGCTCCTTTCCGTGGACGGGGGCGGCGTCGGCGGCTGCGAGCGCGGCGGCGGCGGTGACGTCGTCGTGGGCGGTCTCGCCGCGGAGGCGTGCGGCGACGAGGTTCTTGTACGCCCGGATCTCACCGGCGATGCGCTCTTCATCCCAGCCCAGCTCGGGGGCCACGAGGGACGCGATCTCCTCGGCTGCCGCGACGCCGCGGTCGCGGACCTCGGTGGACAGGCGCGTGCGGCGCTCGATGACGTCGTCCAGGTGGACGACGCCCTCGGCTCGGGCGGCGTAGACGATCTCGGCGCGCAGGTAGCGCGGCGCCTCGGCGAGAGGGACGCTCAGGGACGGGTCGCCGTCGATCAGGTCGAGCACGTGGCGCAGCACGGTGCCGTAACGGAACAGGAGCCGGTCCACGCGGGCCTCGTCCAGGCCGTAGTCGGCGGCGATGCGGTCCGCCTCCGCCTCGATCTCCGAGTAGCCGAGGCCGCCGAGCACGGGGATGTGCTCGGTGAGGCTGGGACGGGTCGGGTGGGTCTCGCGCACCACGAAGTCCACGACGTCCTCGGCCATGGCCCGGTACGTGGTCCACTTGCCGCCGGCCACGGCGGTGAGGCCGGGGGCCACCTCGGTGACGGTGTGCTCACGGGAGATCTTGGTGGAGCCGCCGTCGGATCCGGTGACCGGCTGCAGGAGCGGGCGCAGGCCGGCGTACGTGGCGATCACGTCGTCACGCGTGAGGTCCTCCTTCAGCACCGCGTTGGCGTGCTCGAGGATGTAGTCGATGTCGTCCGCGGTGGTGGCCGGATGGGCCACGTCCTCCGCCCACGGGGTGTCCGTGGTGCCGATCACCCAGTACTCGTCCCACGGGATGAGGAACAGCACGGACTTCTCCGTCTTGGTGATCACGCCGGTGGCGGCGTCGGCGCGGATGCGGTCGCGCGGGACGGTGATGTGGGCGCCCTTGGAGGCGAGCACCTCGAGGCCGCCGTCGGCCCCGGCCAGCTCCTGCTGCTCCTGGGTCCACACGCCCCCGGCCAGGATGACGGCGCGCGCGTGCACGTCGAACTCCTCGCCGGAGGTCTCCTCGCGGACACGCACGCCCTGCACACGGCCGTCGTCGCCGCGCAGGTAGCCGGTGACGGCGGTGTAGTTGGCGGCCACGGCGCCGTGGTCCACGGCGGATCGCACGAGCATCATGGCCAGGCGGGCGTCGTCGAACTGGGCGTCGGCGTACTCTACCGCGCCGACGATCTTCTCGTCGTCGAGGGAGGGGAAGGTCGCGGCCATGGAGCGGCGGCTGAGATGGCGGTGCGCGCCCATCGCGCGGCGGCGGCCGAGCGACTGCATGGCGTCGTACATGGTGACGCCGGCGCCGATGAAGCCGCGGTCGATCACCTTGTGGAAGAACGGGAAGACGAAGCGCAGGGGACGCACCAGGTGGGGCGCGGTCTGGGTGAGCAGCAGGTCGCGCTCACGCAGCGCCTCGTACACCAGCTTGACGTCCAGCATCTCGAGGTAGCGCAGGCCACCGTGCATGAGGCGGGAGGAGCGGGACGACGTCCCGGAGGCCCAGTCGCGGGCCTCGACGATGCCCACGTCGAGGCCGCGGGTGGCCGCGTCGAACGCGGCGCCCACGCCGGTGGAGCCGCCGCCCACGATCAGGATGTCGAGGGGGGCCTCCGGGCTGGTGGCCCGGAGGCGGGCGAGGTGATCCTCCCGCGTGGCGGCGGAGAGGGAGACGGTTCGCAGGGTCGGCATGGAGGGGTTGCTCCTTTATCGGTGGAGACACAGTGTAGTGGCGTGGCTCACGATACCCGGTGTCACGTCACGAGATCCGGTATCAGCACGAGCCGAGGTCCATGATGTCACTCCCGGGCCGCGGGTATGCAGGCGTCGGGTCCGGTCTCGCGGAACCCGAGCCGCTCGAACAGCGGCACGTCGGCGCGCGTGGAGGTGGCTCGTCCCACACGCTCCTCGGGCTGTGGCACCTCACCCTGTTCCGCTGGAACGAGGGCGGCGCGCCCCGGGTGACGCGTGCCCCGGGCGGTGTCACTGCTGGCTCTGGAGCATCTCCACGACGTACCCGATGAACAGGGCGAGGGGGAAGCTGACGACAGCCAGCGCGCCGGACAGCAGCGCCAGCAGAACGCGTTTCGCCGCAGCGAAGCAGAGCGCGGACAGTGCGTAGCAGCCGATGATCAGGGCGAAGAAGGCCATCGTCTCCCGAGGCGTCTCCGAGCCCGTGATCAGCAGGAGAACCAGGATGCCGGTGGAGATAGCGAAGGCGGCCAGTCCCGCGATGGTGAAGGCTCCCGTTCGCGTCATGGCGTCGATCCTATGTACGCGGTGAGGGTGAGTTGTCCGGGCCTTCACTCGCCTGGCCTCAAGTCCAATCCCCAGCATCACCGGTGAAGACGCCCCGCGCGCCCCCGGGTGAGGCCCCGCCCCTACACTCCGACCATGGACATCACCGTCGGCGCCGTCGGCCGCGCCTCGCTCTCGGACTGGGAGCAGGAATGCTGCGGTGACTCGATCACCGTGGGGGAAGTCCACGAGCTGATCCTGCTGCCCTCCCGGGGAGTGAGTCAGGCTTGGCCCCTGGCCTCTGCAGGCTGGGTCGTCACCCATCACGACGACGGCAGCCCCGCCGGGTCGATCCCGTTGCGTCGTGTGCGGGCCGTGGTGAGGGCGGCACACGAGGTGTGGCCCTCGGGGCGGCTCGCCGAGATCGACCGCGTCCCCGGCCACGCTGACCTGGCGATCCTTGAGCCGGAGGAGGCCACCGGCCTCAGTATGGGGGAGGTCGTCTACGTCGGCGCCTACGAGCCGGTGCTCCCCGAGACCCCCCGCCCTGACGAGTGGCTTCTCGACCTGGAGATCCTCGAGGACCTCGGTCCGCACACCTGGTGAGCCTCGCGAGTCCACCCCCTCACGGTCTCGAGCTGCATGGGGTGAGCGTAGAAGTCCGTTCGCCGTCATAGATGGCCCCCCACCTCCCCGGTCGCTCGCGAGCATCGCGTAGACGAGGGTGTCCGTCCACTCGCCCTTGCTCCACAGGTCCTGCCGGTGGTGTGCCTCTCGACGCATCCCGAGCGTCTCGGCCAGTCGGGCGGACGCCGTGTTGCGGGCATCCATCTGTGCCACCACCCGGTGCAGGCCAGACGTCTCGAACCCCAGGTCCAGCAGCGCAGCCGCGGCCTCCCGGGCGAAGCCTTGACCGGCATGCCGCGGATCCAGTGCCCAGCCGATCTCCGCGACACCGCGCTCGCGGTCCGTCAGCCACAGGATCACGTCACCCACGGGGACGCCCGCGTGCTCCACCACCAGGGACACCGCCCCGGATGGGCCGCCGAGGTCGTCCCACGTGATCCGCTTGGCCAGCTT
>NZ_JASDCZ010000165.1:2083-3910 GCF_030407635.1 Micrococcus sp. APC 4021 | reverse complement strand
GATCCTTCACCGGGACAGCGGCCGACGGCAGGCCGGAGGAATAGGCGTCGCGATAGGGTGCACCCCGCGCAACAGAACCGTTGCGAAAGGTCTAACACCCCAACGCAACAGAGTGGGCCGCCATGCGCTGCCACGGGCCCGTGAACTTCGGTGTCACAGGTAGCGGCAGACATCCTCGGGGGAGCACGTGGCCGGGTCGCCGGCGGCGGCGTCCTCGCGCAGGTCGGCGATCGTGGTGCGTAGCTGCGCGAGCTCGGCGAGTTGCCGGTCGATCACATCAAGGCGGGTGTCGAGCAGGTCGGTGACGTGCCGGCAGGGGGCCTGCCCCCGGTCGCGGATGTCCAGCACCTGACCGATCTGGGCCAGGGTCAGCCCGGCCGCTTGCCCCCGGCGGATGAAGTCCAGCCGGTCGAGCACCTCGGCGCCGTAGTCCCGGTAGCCCGCCGGGGTGCGGTCCGCGGCGGGTAGCAGCCCGACCTCCTCGTAGTACCGCAGGGTCTTGCTCGTCGTGCCCGACGCCCGAGCCACCTCACCGATCCGCATGCCACTCATTCTCCCCCTTGACCTTCCAGTGCACTGGAAGGTCGATCCTGAGGGCGATGAAGGAGGAGTTCATGACGGCAACGGCTAACAGCAGGTCGTATGACCTGGCAATGATCGGGTCCGGTGGGGCGGCGTTCGCGGCCGCGATCCGCGCCACCAACCTCGGCAGACGGGTGGTGATGATCGAGCGTGGCACCGTCGGCGGTACCTGCGTGAACACCGGGTGCGTGCCCTCCAAGGCCTTGCTCGCGACCGCCGAGGCCCGCCACGTCACACTCGACGCCTCCCGGTTCCCCGGCCTGCCGTTCCCCGAAGTCCGGCCGGTCGACATGCCCGCCTTGATCGCCGGCAAGGATCGGCTCGTCGGGTCACTGCGTGGCGAGAAGTACCTGGACCTGGCCACCGAGTACGGATGGGATCTCCACCCCGGGGACGCCACGTTCGTCGGCACACCCAGCGAGCCGGCACTGCGCGTCACCGGCCCTGACGGCACGGTGGAGACGGTCCGGGCCGCGCACTACCTCATCGCCACCGGCTCCAGGCCCTGGGCGCCGCCGGTCCCCGGCCTGCAGGAGGCCGGTTACCTGACCTCGACCACCGCGATGGAACTGGACCACGTCCCGGAGTCGCTGCTGGTCATCGGCGGCGGCTACGTCGCGATGGAGCAGGCCCAGCTCTTCGCTCGGCTCGGCGTCCGGGTCACCATGCTGGTCCGCTCACGGCTGGCGTCCCAGGAAGAACCCGAGGCGTCCACCGCCCTGGATGAGATCTTCACGGACGAAGGCATCCAGATCATCCGCGGCGCGGTGCCCAGCGCGGTCCGCCGCGACCCGGCCACCGGCGAGGTCACGGTCACTGCCACCACCACTGACGGCTCACAGGAACTCCGGGCGGCCGAGGTACTCGTCGCCACCGGGCGCCGCCCGGTCACCGCCACGCTCGGTCTCGACACCGTCGACGTGCGCACCGGCGACCACGGCGAGGTGGTCGTCGACAGCCATCTGCGCAGCACCAACCCGCGCGTCTGGGCTGCCGGTGACGTCACCGCCCACCGTCAGTTCGTGTACGTCGCCGCGGCCCACGGCGCCCTCGTCGCCGACAACGCCCTCACCGGCGCCGGCCTCGAGGTCGACTACCGCCACCTGCCCCGGGTCGTGTTCACCAGCCCCGCCCTGGCCGCCGTCGGGATGACCGAACGGCAGGCCTCCGCTGCCGGGATCCGCTACGACAGCCGTGTCCTGTCACTCGCGCACGTCCCACGCGCGATCGTCAACCGCGACACCC
>NZ_JASDCZ010000165.1:0-1988 GCF_030407635.1 Micrococcus sp. APC 4021 | reverse complement strand
ACNTGCGGGTTCATCAAGATGGTCACCGACGCCGACACCGGCCGCATCATCGGCATTACCGCCCTGGCCCAGGACGCCGGCGACCTCGCCGCCGCCGGGGTCTACATGCTCGAGGCCGGCATGACCACCAGCCAGGTCGCCAACCTCTGGAGCCCCTACCTGACCATGGCCGAAGGCCTCAAGCTCACCGCGCAGGCCTTCACCACCGACATCGCCAAGCTCTCCTGCTGCGCGGCGTGAACCTGCCCCGCACACAGGGACACCGATAGGGGACCGCCTCGCCCCGGGGCGCGAGACAAGAAAATGGGCGCCGATCAGCCCTACTTACTGGCACCCCTGCGTATCGGACCTGCAACCACCGGGGAGTTCAGTCGATGCAAGAACTCCCGTCCCAGGCCTATATCTGGACGTCTTCACGACCTCTACGTGCTCGACCCGACGAGGACAGCACTGGACGACGCGATGACCGCCTTGCGGCGCCGCCATGAGGCCGCGGTCCGTTTGGGCCGCGTCACCGCACCACCATGACCACGATCGTCACCACGTAAGCCGCGGCGACCAGACCGATCCCCAGCAGGGTGAGCACCACCCCGCGCCGGGCCGGCCGCTGGCCCTCGTCCGGCCCGGGGCCCTTGCCGTGCTTCGCGGTCATCGCGCGCTCCTAAGACGTTGCTCAAGCATGTGCGGCTCTCGCGAGCGGGCTTCCGTGCCGAGTGCTACCAGCTCAGGTCGTGACAGCCGTCGCTGCCGGCGCCCTCCACCTGCAAGGTGGCATGGGCGATACCGTAACGGTCGCGCAGCACCCGGCGCGCGCCGGCAAGCACGGCGCCGTGGTCCGCGCCCTGGTCAGCGACCAGGTGGGCCGTGGCCACGTTCATCCCCGACGTCAGGGTCCACAGGTGCAGGTCGTGGACCTCCTCCACCCCCTCGACCGCGTCCAGGTCACCGGCGACGTCCTCCGGGTCCACCCCTTCCGGGGCGTGCTGGCCCAGCACCGCGATCACCTGCCTGCCCAGAACCACCGCCCGGATGATGACGAAGACCGCGATGAGCGCCGCGACCACGACGTCCCAGATCGGCTGGCCGGTGAGAATGATCAGCACGCCGGCGACCATGACACCCACCGACCCGGCGGCGTCGGCGATCACCTCGTAGTAGGCGCCCTTGACGTTCAGGCTGTCCTTGGCCCCGCTGCGCAGCAGCAGCATGGAGATGATGTTGATCACCAGGCCGGCGAAGCCGACCGCGAGCATGGCGCCGGAGGCCACCTCCGGCGCGTCGCCCAGCCGGCTGATGGCCTCGACCACCACGTACACCCCGACCGCGAGCATCGCCAGCACCGCCAACGCCGAGGCGAACACCTCGGCCCGGTAGGAGCCATAGGTGCGTCGCCCCGTGGAGTCCGGCCGGCTCGCGATGCGCGTCGCCAGCAGCGCCGCACCCAGCACCACCACATCGGCAGCCATGTGCCCGGCATCCGACAGCAGCGCCAACGACCCCGACACCAGCCCCGCGACCAGCTCGATCAGGAAGAAGCCCGCCGTCAGGGCGAACGCCCCCGCCAGCCGCCGACGGTAGCGGCCACCGGCATGCCCGGTCGCCGGGGCATGGCTGTGTCCCGCCCCCATCAGCCCTGCCCCTCGTGGCGGGCGTGCTCACGGGAGACGTCCAGCAGCATCCGCACATGCCCGTCAGCGAGGCGGTAGTACACCATCCGCCCCTCCCGGCGGTTCTCGACCACCCCAGCGGTACGCAGCACCCGCAGCACCTGGGACACCGACGCCTCCGCGACATCGACCGACGCCGCCAGGTCACACACGCACAGCTCGCCGGCCTCCAGCAACGCATACAGCGCCCGGGCACGGCGCGGGTCCCCCAAGAGCTTGAACAGCCCGGCCAACCTGCCGGCCTCGCGCTCGTCGGGGATCCTCTCCCGGGTCAGCGCCACCTTCTCCGGATGGACGGCGGTGACCTGACACGAATCCAAC
>NZ_JASDCZ010000164.1:0-3944 GCF_030407635.1 Micrococcus sp. APC 4021 | reverse complement strand
CCCGCCGCCCACCTGCGCGGCGAGCACCTGACCGTCTCGCTCGGCGGGCACCGCGTGCTCACGGACGCCACGGTGCGGATCAACGCCGGCTCGCGGCTCGGGATCGTGGGTGAGAACGGGCGCGGCAAGACCACGCTGCTCCACGTGCTCACGGGCCGGATCACGCCCGACGTCGGCCGCGTGACGCGGGCGGGCACGCTCGCGTTCGTCCCGCAGGCGCTGCGGGCGCGGGCCGACGGGCGCTCCCGCACGGTGGGCGACCTGGTCCGCGACGCCCTCACGGGCCCGCACGCCGCACTCGAGGCCCTGGACGCCGCCGCGGCCGCCCTGGCCGAGGCCCCCGACGACGCCGGCGCCGGACACCGGTACTCCACCGCGCTGGAGCGGGCCCACCTCTACGACGCCTGGGACGCCGGCCGGCGCGTGGACATGGACCTCGAGGGGCTGCACGCGTGCACGGACCGCGAGCGCCCCCTCACATCGCTCTCGGTCGGCCAGCGCCACCGGGTGCGCCTGGCCGTCACCCTCGGCTCCCGGCCGGACCTGCTGCTGCTGGACGAGCCGACCAACCACCTGGACGACGTCGCCCTGGACTTCCTCACCCGCCGGCTGGTGGAGCACCCGGGCGGGGTCGCCGTCGTCAGCCACGACCGCGCCCTGCTGCGCGCCGTGTGCACCGACATCGTGGACCTGGATCCCAGCCAGGACGGGCGGCCGCGGCGGTACTCCGGCGGGTACGCCGGCTGGGCGAAGGGGCGCCGCCGCGCCCAGGCCGCCTGGGAGCAGGAGTACGCCGAGCAGAACGCCGAGCGCGAGCGGCTGGAGCTGGCCGTGGAGGACGCGCGGGAGCAGATGCAGGGCTCGTGGCGGCCCCCGAAGGGCACCGGCAAGCACCAGCGCTCGAGCCGGTCGGCGGGGATCGTGCAGATGTTCAACCGGCGCTTCGACGAGCTGGAGGCGCACCGGATCACCGTGCCCGAGCCGCCCCTGCGCCTGGACTGGCCGTTCGCGGACATGCCCGACGGCGACCCGCGGGACGGCGCGGACGCGGCGGCGGGCACGGCGGGCGGGCCGGGCACGGCGGGCGACGACGTCCTGCTCACCGCGGACGCCGTGCGCGTGGCCGGGCGGCTCGAGCAGCCGATGGGCGCGGCCCTCGTGCCGGGCGGCCGCGTGCTGGTGACGGGCCCGAACGGGGCCGGGAAGTCCACGCTGCTGCGCGTGCTCGCCGGGGACCTGGAGCCCACGAGCGGCTTGGTGACCGTGGGCGCCGACGTGCGCGTGCGCCTCGTGGCGCAGGAGACCCCCGCGTGGGACGAGGAGCGCACCGCCGCCGCCGTGTTCGAGGAGCACGTGCGCCGCGTCGGCGCGGACGAGGCCGGCGTCGACGACCTGGGCCGTCCCCTGCCGGCCCCCACGCTGCCCTCGCTCGGGCTGCTCACCGCCGAGGCCGCGGACACCCCGGTCGGACGCCTGTCCCAGGGGCAGCAGGCCCGTCTGCACCTGGCGATGGTGCTCATCGAGCGCCCCCACGTGCTGCTGCTGGACGAGCCGACGAACCACCTCTCCCCCGCGCTCGTGGACGAGATGACCGAGGCCCTGCAGGTCACGGAGCAGGCCGTCGTCGTGGTGACCCACGACCGGCAGATGCTCGCCGACCTCGCCGACTGGCCGCGCGTCGAGCTGCGGACCGACGCCGCGGCGGTGTGAGGCGGGCGGGGCCCCTGGCCACAGGCCCGGCCCGGCGGTCCGCCCTCAGAGGTGCGCCCGGCACAGCCGCCGCAGCGCCACGCGGGCCGGCAGTCGGTAGGCCAGGGCGACGACGGCGGGCCCGTGGACCGTCAGCCCCGCCCGGGTGCCGCGGGGGGTGGCGGTGAGGTCGTGCGTCATGGAGACCGCCGTCCCGGCCACCCGCACCGTCCACCGCCAGGTGCGGGCGTCGTCGTCGACCTCCTCGACCACGAACGGGACGCGCAGCCCCAGGGGCGCGTGGACCACGCCGCGAAGCCCGGCCCGCAGCCGGCGCCGTGGCGCCTCCACGGCGCGGATCTGCGGAGCCCACCGCGGCCACAGGCGCAGGTCGGCGTAGCGGGCCCAGGCCACGTCCACGGCGGCGGGCCCGGTCGTCGTCACGCGGCGGAACTGTCGGGGGCGGCGCGCGCGCCTCGCGCCGGCGGGGGTGCGGGTCCAGGGGGTCCGGATCATGGTGCCGAGCGTAGGGTCCGGACCGCCGGCCGGGACACGCCCGCCGGCCCGAGCGGCTCGGCCAGTGCACCGGGGGCGGCGTCGCGCTCCGGCAGGAAGGGCGCATGACCCTCCCCACCCCCTCCGGCCGCTGGACGACGACGGCGCGGCCTGCCTTCGCCGTCGCCGCGGCCCTGTCCCTGGGCGGCAACCTGCTCTCACTGTGGATCGGCTCGTGGAAGTCCTCGGACCTGCCGGCCGACGCGGGCTACGCGGGCGTGCTCGAGGGCGGCTGGGAGCACATGCTCAACCAGCCCACGTACTTCACGTTCCTCTCGAACTTCCTGGTGGGGCTGACGTCCCTGCTGCTGGCGCTGCGCCTGCACCGGCCGGGCACGCTGTTCCGGGTGCTGCGGGTGACGGGGGTGGTGTGCATCGTGATCACGGGCGTGGTGTTCAACGTGCTGCTGCGGGACGCCGACCCGATGACCGCCGTCGAGCGGTTCAACGACACCCTGCAGCACATCGTCACGCCGATCCTCACCCCGGTGCTGTGGGCGGTCTTCGGGCCGCGGCGGCAGATCACGTGGCGGGTGGTGTGGTTGTCCACGCTCATCCCGCTCGCCTGGCTGGCGTTCACGCTGCTGCGCGGGCCGTGGCTGGACTGGTACCCGTACACGATCCTGGACGTCCCGCGGCTGGGCTACGACGGCGTCGCCGTCTACGTGGTGGCGATCCTCGTGTTCTTCGTGGCGGTCGCCGCCCTGCTGCGGGTGGCCGACGGCCTGCTGGCGCGGGCCGGCGTCGGGGTGGGGGCGGGCGCCGAGGCGGAGGCCCGGGTGGAGGCCCGTCCCTCCCCCTGACCCCGCCTCAGTCCGACGCCGCGCGGCCCACCTGCACCGCCCACGCGCGGACGAGCGCCTCGGCGACCTCCGGCTGGTCCAGGTGCACGTTGTGGCCGGCGGCGTCGAGCGCCGCGTAGGTGGCGCGCGGGTAATGCTCCAGGAGCGCGGCCTGGTCCCGGTAGCCGACGAGGTGGTCCTCCCGGCCGGTGAGGATCAGGGCGGGCCCCTCGAACGGCGGCGCGGCCTCCTCCGGCACGGCGTCCAGGACGTAGCGCGCGGACAGGCGCTTCAGCGCCTCCTCGTCCACGGCGCGGACGCCCGGCAGCGCGTGCTCGCGGAACCGCTCCCACGTGTCCCGCGTCAGCCGCGGGGACATCTCGAGGAACGGGGCGGCGTCGTCGGGGTCGAGGGTAGACATGAAGGCGTCGTCGCGCTCGCGCACCACCAGGTCGGTGCGGGTGCGCCGGTCCTCGTCCGGGTCGACGACGGGCGCGAGCAGCCCCAGCCCCAACACCTGCGCGCCGGACTCGGCCGCCACGTGCCGGGCGAGCAGGCCGCCGAGGGAGTTGCCGAGCACCGCGAACGGCCGCTCGCCGACCTCCGCGCGGATCCAGTCCACGAGCCAGGCGGCGAGCTCGGGGAGGCCGCCGTCGTCCTGGAGGGCCGAGGTCCGGCCGAAGCCCGGCAGGTCCACGTAGATCCGCTCGACCTCCCCGGCCTCGGCGAGGGCGTCGTCGAGCGGCAGCAGCAGCCGGTGGTCCACGCTGTTGCCGTGCACCGCGATCAGCGGGACGCCGGAGCCGCGGCGGACGACGTGGGGGTTCTCGGGGGTGTGCTCGGATGTGTGCTCGGTCATGGGTCCGAGCGTAGGGCTGAGCGCGCGGTGCCGCCCTCTCCCCGCCGCCCTCTCCTCGC
>NZ_JASDCZ010000163.1:0-3972 GCF_030407635.1 Micrococcus sp. APC 4021 | reverse complement strand
GGCGCTGCCGGCGGACGGGGGGACGGGACGGGACGGCACGGGCAGCAGGCGGCCGGCGGCCCACGCGTCCAGCTGATCCGTCACGTGCCCGCCTCCGAGACCGGAGGCGCCGAACGGGACGACCCACCGGCTGCGGGTGCGGTCGCCGAGGTCGAACACGACCCGGGCCACCGGCCCGCGGTGGGTGCCGACGGCCAGGCCGGGGGCGTGCGAGGTGGCGCAGACCGCGTCCGCGGTGCCGCCCACCCGGACGGACCCGATCGTGTCGAGCACGTCGGCGAGCCCCGGCTCGTCCGGCCCGCCGGGATGCTCGTGCGTGAACAGGAACGGGGTCAGGGCATGCGCCTCGCCCCAGGTCCGGGCCGCGCCGTCGGGGCCCGGCGGCTCGGCGGCGTCGTCGACGGCGGCGACGGCGGCCCGCACGAGGTCCCTCGTCGACGCTGTGATCCCCAGGGCCGCGCGCAGCGGCTCCGGCCCGCGCTCGGCGAGCGCCGCGCCGACCCATGCGGCGGCGTCGCCCCACGGTGCCCACGGGCCGCCGAGCAGGGCCCGCGAGGCGGGCGGCAGGTGCGCGATCAGGGCGGCGGCCACCTCGTGCTCCACGAGGAGCCACCAGCGGGCCGCGGCCGATCCGGCGGCGGCGTCGCCGGCCCACGCCGGGACGGACTCCGCGGCCAGCACGCCGTCCGCGACGAGCGCGTCGACGGCGTCGGCGAGCCAGGCCCGCGGCGCGCCCGGGGTCCGGGTGTCCGTCTGCAGGGCGGCCATCGCGTCCACGGTCCGCTCCTGCGGTGCCAGCGCCTCGAGGGCCTCCCGGATGCGGCGGGACCGCCACGGCGCGCACGCGTCCACGGTGAGGCAGGCGGTGTCCGGGTGGGGCTCGTTGGCCGCCACCACGACGTCGTCCGCCGCGGCCGGCGCGGGCCAGCGCACCCAGCGCTGATCGAGGGACCCGTCGGCGGAGCCCCGGCCCAGCGCGGAGGCCCGCGCCGCACCCCAGGCCGAGCGTCGATCCCGGCGCCGCACGGCCCCGGCGTGCCGGGTGAGCACCGTCCGCCGGTCCGCGACGATCACGCGATTGACCGGCTCGACGTGCCCGTCCAGCACCGCGCAGGCCTCCGCGGCGCTCGCGGCCGTGAGCAGCCGGCGCGCGCTCGGCAGGCCGGTGTCGGCGCGGTCCCAGGCGGGGAACCGCATGCTCACCGGTCCGGCGCCGGGCACGTCCACGAGCCGCCCGCGCGGGGTGTGGGCCACCCGCACGTCCACGGGGTCGCCGCCGCGCACGTGCACCCGCTCGGTCCGGGCGTCGAGGACCTCCGGCCCCTCGGGGGCGTCCTCGAGGACCATCTCGAGCGAGGACACCATCGCCGAGGTCGTCACCCACGCGACGTGCTCGGACTGCCCCACATGCGGGACGCCCGGCACACCGGGGAAGGCCAGGCCGACGACGTCGACGCGGTCCCGGGGACGCTCGGCCTCCACCACGAGGCGCACCTGCTGGTAGACGCCGGGCAGCTCGAGCAGCCGGTGCGGGTCGGCGGCCACGAGCGGAGCGCCCTCGGCGCCGACGCGCACCGCCCAGGCGTTCGAGCCGTCCGCGTCGGGGCGCGGCGAGATCAGCGCCGCGGCGAGCGCGGGGAAGCGCTCGGCCAGCAGGGTGCGGAACAGGGCGGCCGGCGCGTTGGTCAGCCAGACGTTGTAGCCCAGGTGCAGGGCGAGCGCCGTGTGCGGGTCGAACGGCAGCGGCTTCACCCCGTGGGCGGCGAACTCGGGCGCGCGCCGGGCCCCGGCGTCCAGCCCCGCGTTCACGCCGTCGGCGAACCGGGTGAACCAGGCCCGGTCCTCCGCGTCGTCGAGGGCGTCGAACGCCCGGCGGGCCGCGCCGTCCAGGTCCATCTGCCGGGCGGCGACGTCGTTCGCCACCGCCGGCGGGCCGAACACCTCGGCGCCCATGCCGGTGACCCGGCGGTGCTCGCAGTCGACCTGCCAGGCCCGCTCCGTCGCCACGTGCCACCCCTGGAGGTAGGCCAGCTCGGGCAGGGACGCGGCCACGAGCGTCGGCACGCCGTGCGCGTCCCGGTGGCAACGGCCCGCCACGTCACCCGTCGCCGTCCCGGTCCACGCGTCCGCGCTCATGCCGCGGCGTCCTGCCGGAGCTCCGCCAGCGCGCGGCGCAGCGGCGCGGCCACCGGGTTGGCCAGGCGACCGGCGTAGAGCAGCGAGCCCGACGGGTCCGTCAGGTCCACCATCTGCGTGGCGTTCCGCAGCTGCAACCGGTTCAGGCACGAGTGCGCGAAGTCCTCCGCGTCCAGGCCGAGGCGCTCCACATCCGCGAGCCCCAGGGCCGTGTACTCGGCGAGGACCCGCCCCACCACGGCGTAGAACTCCTCCGCCGGCAGCAGGGCGTCCGCGTCCATCACGTCGGCCAGATGGCGCAGCACGCCGTCCAGCATGTCCGTGAAGAAGGAGAGGGAGAGGTCCTCGTCGGTGAGGTCGATGCGGATGCGCCGGGTCTGCTCCGTGAGCGGGACGCCGTCCGCGCCGACCACCACCTCCTCCCCGATGTCCTTGAGGAAGGCGCCGGTGACCCGTCCCTCCCGCAGGCGGAGCACGATGTTCTCCCCGTGGGGCATGAACACGGTCGAGTAGGCGGCGGCCAGATGCACCAGCGGGGTCACGTAGGCCGTCACCACCCCGTGCAGCCACTGCGCCGCCGTCAGCCCCGAGCGCTCCACGAGCGCCCCCGCCACGGAGCGGCCCCCGCCGTCCCGGTGCAGCAGCGCCGCCATGGTCATGACCCGCTCGCCCTCCGCCAGGCGCGGCAGCGGACTCTCCCGCCACAGGGCGGCGAGCATCTTCGTGCGAGGGCCCTTCGAGCCCACGGCATGGAAGGCGTCCCCGGTGTACCCGGCCGAGGCGTACTCCCGCAGCACCCCGAAGCCCCACCTCGCGAGCAGGGGGTCGGAGTCCACGAGGTCGGCCACCACCGCGTTGATCGCCGGGGTGACGGACATGTACGCGGGGGAGAGGCCGCGCACGAACCCCATGTTCTGCACGGACAACGCCGTCTTCAGCTGCGGGGCGTGCGGGTCGCTCGCGTTGAACAGGGTGCGCACCGCCTGCATGGCCGTGAACGCGTCCGGGTCTTCGCCCACGTGCACCAGCCGCCCCGCGGCGAGGTCGGGGGCGAACGCCACCTGGATCCGGTGCTCCCACTGCCACGGGTGCACCGGGATCAGCGTGTACGCCTCCGGATCGACGTCGAGCGCCGCCGCCCGCTCCGCGCACAGGCCCGCCACCGCCTCGGTGATCGGCGGGGGCGGCGCCGGCACGGCGGCGCCCGCGCTCGCGGTCTTGGGCCAGGTCCACCGTCCCCCGAGCTCGGAGGGGAACGCGAGCCACACCGGGTGCAGCGCCCGCCCGCCCTCGGGGGCGAACATCGCGTACTCCGTGGCCCCCCAGCCGATGCGGCCGTTGGTGGCCACGAAGCCCGGGTGTCCCTCGCTCATGGCGGCCTCCACCGCCGTGTAGTCCGCGTCCACCAGGTCGGCGGCGGACGGGCGCTCGCCGGCCAGGGTGTGGCACCGGGCGGCGAAGGTGGAGGCGAGCTCCTCGAGATAGACGTCCAGCGCCTCGCCGGCCAGCCCGAGCACCTCGGCCGCGTCGAGGACGAAGCGGTCGACGGCCACCGCGTCCGGATCCCCGGCACGGCACACCGAGTCCGGATCCACGCCGAGGTGCTCGAGCGGGAGGGCACGCGCGGTGAACGTCCACCGCACCCCGCCCAGGGTGAGCGTGTAGGCGTGGCGGCCGGCGTCGTCGACCCGCTCGCCGCGCACCGGCGTCAGGAGCCGCTCATGGGTGAACTCGCGGATCGCCTTGGCGACGAGCAGCCGGTGGGCGTGCCGGGCGGTCGGCGCCGTCAGCGCGTCCAGGCGGGACGGGGGGACGGGGGTCATGCGGACACCTGCC
>NZ_JASDCZ010000162.1:0-3981 GCF_030407635.1 Micrococcus sp. APC 4021 | reverse complement strand
CGCGTCGTCGGGGCGGGCGGGGACCTGGGCCGCGTCGGCCGTGGTGTCGCGCATGGGACGTCCTTCCGGGACAGGGGCTGCCGGACGCGTCCGGCCGCGGCCGGGCGCGGTTCGGACTCTACCAGCGGCCCCCGGCGCGCTTTCGTTCGGGAAACGGCGGCCCCTGGTGCGCTTTCGTTCGGGAAACGGCGGCCCCTGGTGCGCTTTCGTTCGGGAAACGGCGTGGCCGGCCGCTGGCGCGCGGGTGCGGCCCTGACCATCCGCGGCGAGTTCTCCATCGTGATCGCCGGGCCGGTGCTCACGCGGTACGCGGACGCGTTCGGTCGCTCGCGCGCCCGGGCGGCGACGCGGCGGGTGCGGGCGCGCGAGGTCGCCGCAGCGGACCCGGTGCACTGACGTACGGGTCCGCGGGGCTCAATGACGACGCGGGGCCGGTCGCACGGCCGGGCTGGTGTATGGTGGTGCCCGCGCCGCAGGCGGAAGCTGAGCGGTTGCGCGGGCGTAGCTCAATGGTAGAGCGCTTGCTTCCCAAGCAAGATACGCGGGTTCGATTCCCGTCGCCCGCTCCACACCACGACGACGGCCCCGGGCCCCTCACGCGAGGGACCCGGGGCCGTATCGGTCCACGTCGCCCCGCCACGGCCGCACCGGGAACGCAAGACGTCGGAATGCGGCCACATTCCGGTGTCATGGCGACCGCTGGCGTTCCAGGTCGACGTGCGGGGTCCCGCTCCCCTCAACCGCCCGCGCGGATCTCGCGCAGCCGGCGTTCCAGGTCGACCGGCAGGTCTGCGGCGAAGCGCGGGTCGAGGTCGGGCCCGGCGTCCGCCAGTCGGTAGACGCCGTCGGCGCGGTCGAGGAACCCGTAGTCCACGAGTTCGCGACGCAGCGTGGCCACGTCCTCGTGGGCGGGGCGCAGCAGGTCGTTGACCTCGGCCTCCGCGTAGGCGCGGCCCGCTCTGAAGCGACGCAACAGCTCGAGAAGGACGGCCACCCGCGGCTTGCGACGCGCAGGGATGGAGCGCAGCCGGTCCCCGTCGAAGAAGCGGGCGAGCACGGTCGCGTGGTAGCGCTCGGCGGACTGCCACTCGTCGGCGAGGGCCGCCGCCGCGGCGGTGTACCGCTCACCGGTGACGGCCATGCGGGCGCGGATCAGGGTCTTGAGGTCGGACTGACGGGTCATGGTGCATCCTCGCCGGCGCGCTCCCGGCCATGCCGCGCCGCGGGTCGGGGACGACGTCCGTCGCGTGCGGGTGGGCCCGAGGATCCGCTCCCCTTCGCGCCGGGCTGCAGGGCCCTGCCGCGCGGGACCGGGCCGCGTGGCGCGCTCGGCGGTGGGCGCCGCCGTCGTGATCCAGGCTAGCCGACGCCCGCGACGTAGGATCGCGCCATGCCCCTGACCCCGCCGCGGACCGCCCCACCCCGACCTGTGGAGGCCCGTCCGTGACCCAGGTGCTCTCCGGCTTCGCGGTCGTGTGGGTGATCATCCTCGTGGGCGTCCTGGTGGGGCGCACGGGGGTGCTCGGTGAGCACGGCCGCACCGTGCTCTCCCGCGCGGCGTTCTTCATCGGCAACCCGGCGCTGCTGTTCGTCACGCTCTCCCGCGCGGACGTGGGCGCCGTGCTGGGCCCCCAGCTGTGGGTGGCCACGCTGTCCGCGTTCACCGCGGCCGCACTGTACCTCGCGGTGACGGTCCCGCTGCTGAAGGGCAGGTCGGCCTCGGAGCGGATCATGTCCGCGCTCAGCGCCTCGCTCGTGAACTCGGCGAACCTCGGCATCCCCATCGCGGCCTACGTCCTCGGCGACGCCGCCCTGGCCGCCCCGGCGCTCATCTTCCAGCTGGCGATCTACACGCCGCTCTACGTGGCCGCGATGGACGCCGCCACCGCGCGCGAGGCCCGGCGACGCACGACGGCGGGCCGGCGCCGGGCGGTGCGCCGCTCCCCCGGCCGCGCCGCGGCCGACCAGGTCCGCCACACGGTCACCAACCCCCTGATCCTGGGCTCGGTGGCCGGCCTGGTCTTCTCCCTCACCGGCTGGTCGTTGCCGGGCCCCCTCATGGAGTCCGTGGAGCTCATCGGCGGGCTGTCCATCCCGGCGATGCTCCTGGCGTTCGGCATGTCGCTGGTCGGCTCGCGGCCGCTCGAGCGGGCCGGCGGGCGACGCGCGGACGTGCTGCTCGCCTCGGCGGTGAAGCTGGTGGTGCATCCGCTGCTGGCCTGGCTGCTCGCGCAGTTCGTGTTCGGCCTGGATGCGCGGCACGTGTTCGTCGCCGTCGTCCTGGCCTCCCTGCCGACCGCACAGAACGTGTTCGTCACCGCCGTGCGCTACGACGCGGGGCTGCGCGTCTCGAAGGACACGATCCTGGTCACCACGATCGTCGCGATCCCGGCGATGATCGCCGTCGCCCTGCTGCTGGCCTGAGGCCGACGACGGCGGCGCCCGGCCCGGTGTCACGCGCCGGACGCCTCGCCGCGGCTCAGACGTCCCGGCGGATCAGCTCGTCCAGCCCCGTGGGCGAGAGCAGGTACGGGGCGACCTCGAGCACGGTGCGCGCCCCCGTCTCCCCCTGGGCCTTCAGACGCGCGGCTGCGCGGCCGTAGGCGACCTGCGCGGCGGCGGTGAAGTCGGGGTTGGACTCCAGCTCCAGCACGAACTCGACAGCGCTGCGCGAGCCGCCGAGGTCGCCCGAGGTGACGACGTGGCCGCCGTGCGGCATGCCCTGGTGGTCGCGCTCGAACTCCTCCTCGGAGATGAAGTGCACGGTGGTCTCGTACGGGGCGAAGTAGTCGGGCATCGTGGTGATGGCCTCGGTGATGGCCGCGTGGTCGGCCTCGTCGGCCACCACGTAGCACTCACGCACGTGCGCGGAGGCGCCGGTGATCTCGGCGCCCCGTCCGGCGCGGGCCTCGGCGATCGCCTCCTCGCTGGGGATCGTGTACTGCACGCCGCGCCGCACGCCGGGGACCCGCCGGACGGCGTCGGAATGGCCCTGCGAGAGACCCTTGCCCCAGAACGTGTTCTGCTGCGGCTGCGGGAACAGCGCGGCGCCCAGCACCCGGTTCACCGAGAACAGGCCCGGGTCCCAGCCGGTGGAGATCATCGCCACGTGCCCGCCCTCCCGGGCCGCGGCGTCCATCTCGGCGCGGTGCCCCGGGATGAGCTGGTGGTTGTCGTAGGTGTCCACGGTGGTGAAGTGCCGCGCGTAGCCGGCCGCCTGCTCAGGGATGTCCGTGGCGCTGCCGAGGCAGAGGAACAGCACGTCGATCTCCCCGGCGTGCTCGGCGGCTCGCTCCGCCGGGAGCACGGGCGTGTCCGTGTCCAGGCCGGTGCGGCGCGAGAAGATGCCCACCAGCTCCATGTCCGGCTGGAGCTTCACGAGCTTCTCCACACTGCGGCCGAGGTTCCCGTATCCGACGATGCCGGCGCGGATGGTCATGTGCGTCCTCCTGGTGGGGTCGTGGTCAGGTCGGTCCCGCCAGCCTAGGCCCGGCGCCGCGGGGCGCCGAGTCCGCCCGCCGGACCGCGCAGCAGGAGCACGACGACGGCGACCAGCCCCGTCAACGCCAGCATGCTGACCACGTAGATCGGCCAGGCCCACGGGCTGTGGTCGGCCCCGCCGATGCCGTAGGTGTCCGCGAGCGCCATGCCCGGCCCGAACGAGGCCATGAAGTAGGCCGGGGACGCGGCGACGAGCGAGGCGAGGCCCAGGGCGAGGACCGCCAGCGGGTCGACCTCCTCGCGACGCCACGTGAGGAACCACAGGACGGCGGCCACGCCGAGCCCGGCCGCCAGGATCACGGCCGACAGGACGAAGGGGACGCCGAGCTGGCCCGCCGCGCTCAGGTCCGCGTAGATCCTCCCGAGGCCGCGGTCGCCGGGCGCGGCGGCCAACGGGTTGAGGACGAACACCTGCAGGGCCGCGAGCGCCGCGGCGGCGGCGATGACGCCCGGGACCACCGCACCCGCGGCGAGCCGCAC
>NZ_JASDCZ010000161.1:0-4039 GCF_030407635.1 Micrococcus sp. APC 4021 | reverse complement strand
CGCCCCGGCGCCCGGCACCCCCGGCTTCCGGATCCTGCTGCTCACCCCGGAGATCCCCGGCAACACCGGCAACGCGATCCGGCTCGCCGCCCTCACGGGGGCCGAGCTGCACCTCGTGGAGCCGCTGGGCTTCGGGTTCGAGGACGCCCACCTGCGCCGCGCCGGTCTGGACTACCACGACCTCGCGGTGGTGACGGTGCACCCGGACCTCGACGCGGCCCTCGCGGCCCTCGCCCCCGCCCGTGTGCTGGCCTTCACCGCGCGCGGGTCCGTGCGGCACGACCGGGTCGCCTACCGGCCCGGCGACGTGCTGCTCTTCGGCCGCGAGTCCACCGGCCTGCCCGAGGAGGTGCTGGCCGATCCGCGGGTCACCGAGACCGTCGGCCTGCCCATGCAGCCGGCCCGTCGGTCCCTGAACCTGGCGAACGCCGTCTCCATCGCCGTGTACGAGGCCTGGCGCCAGCACGACTTCGCCGGGTCCGCGGCCCGTCCCGATTCCCTAGACTGAGGCCACCATGCAGACTCCTGACGCGCCCGAGCCCCACGTCGACCGCCCCGATGACGCCGGCCAGCCCGCCCTGGACACCCTCCTGCGCCGCAGCGCCGAGGGTGACCGGGCCGCGTTCTCCGCGTTCTACGACGCCACGGTCCCGTGGGTGCACGGCCTGGCCGAAGCGATGTTCGGCCCCGGCGACGACGCCGCCGCGGCCACGGTCCGCACCTACCTGACGGCGTGGGAGGAGGCCTCCGAGGCCGGGCTCGACCTGAGCGAGCGTGACGACGCGACCCACCGCGAACGCCAGGTGTTCACGTGGCTCGAGGTCCTCGCCCACCGCGTGATGACCTCGCTGCGCCGCGCCGGTGGCTCCGCGGCGGAACGTGGGCGTCGTCCCGGCCCGGCCGGGCCCGCGCCGCTGCCCGAGGACCTCGTCGGCCGCGTGGCCCCGGACGCCTACGAGGCCGTGCGACTGGCGTGGCTGGGCGGCTGCACCGACCGGGAGGTCGCCGATCGGCTCGGTCTGCCGGCCGACGAGGCCCGCACCCTGCTGCGTGACGGCGTGCGGCAGGTCGTGGCGGCCCGCCGCGACCTCACGCAGGACGCCGCCCGTCCGTCCGCGCCGGCCCCGGCGACCGGCCCGGCACTCGGCGCGGACGTGCGCGAGGACGTGGACGCCGGCCGCACACTCGAGCTGGCCGACCTCTCGGCCGTGCACGCGCTCGACACGGCCGGGCACACCGCGGCCTTCTCCGCCGTGCAGCGGCGGGGCGGCGAGCTGGCCCGGTGGCGCTCCCGGGTGGACGGTGCGCGCCAGGCGGTGGCCTGGGCGTTCCGGTCCGTGACGGCCGAGCCGCCGTCGGCCCTGCTCGACGAGGTCCTGCGTCGCCTGCCCGCCCAGGACGTGGGCATGGACCTGATCGGCGACGAGTCCGCCCCCGCCGGCCCGCCGCGGGACCGCCTGCGCTGGCTCAAGGTGACCGCCCTCCTGCTGCTCGCGGCCCTCGTGCTCGGCGTCGGCGGGTGGACGGTGTGGAGCCAGTTCACACGGCCGGGCATCGTGCACCGCATCGACCAGTCGAAGGACCTGTTCACGACCTCGGAGTACCCGGCCCAGGACGGCGGCACGGTCCAGGCGTTCCTGTCCCGGGAGCAGAACAGCGGCTACCTGACGATCAGCGGGATGCCCCAGCTGCCGGAGGGTCAGTCCTACCAGCTGTGGCTCTACCCCTCGGACGGCACGGCCCCGGCCTCGCTCGGCACGTACGACGCCAACGGCTTCGGCGAGCCCATCACCTTCCGGGGGCTGGACCGCTTCGCGGCGATGGGCATCTCCGTGGAGCCCAGCTCGGGCTCGGAGGTGCCGACGTCGGAGCCCGTCGTCGGCGTGGACCTCGACCCCACCGCGCAGACCGGCCCGCGCTACGGCGGTCGGCCGAGCACCAACTGAGATCCCCCGCAGGGGGGGCGGTTCAGAACCCGGCGATGGTGCTCGGACCGTTGACCGTGACCAGGTGGAACGCCTCGGCGTGACCCGGCGCGGCGGCCGGGCCGGCGGCGCGCCGGTGATGTTCGGCCATCTGGGCGAGCACGTGCCGCCGCATCGCGTCGACGTCCGGGTGCTGGGAGAGGTGGGCGTCGAGGGCGCGCAGCTTCTGCTCCGCCAGGCCCGTGACGTCCACGACCGTGTTCCGGCGCGCGGCGGGGGCGGCGTACAGCAGCAGGTTCCGGACCTTGAACGCCTCGAGCCCCTCCGCCGCGAGCTCCGGGTACGCGTACGGGTTCTCGGCCGCCGGGTACGCGGCGCGCACCACGGCCTCGCCGCAGGCGAGGTGGTCCGGGTGGGCGGCCTGCATCCGCTCCCAGTCCCGCTCCGGGTGGGTGCTGAGCACCACGTCCGGGCGGACGCGGCGCATCAGCGCCACGAGCTTGCGGCGCACGCCGTGGTCCGGCTCGAGGTGTCCGTCGCGCTCGCCGAGGAAGTGGACCTCGGCGGCACCGACGACGGCGGCGGCCGCGCGCTGTTCGGCGTGCCGGCGGGCGGTCATCGCCTCCGGGCCCTCCGAGTCGAAGCCGCCGGCGTCCCCGTCCGTCACGATGCACAGCTCGATGTGCAGCCCGGCCGCGCGGAAGCCGGCCAGGGTGGCGGCGGCCCCGAAGTCGAGGTCGTCCGGGTGGGCGCCGACGGCCAGGACCCGGCGCCAGCCGTGGTGGGCCGCGAGCGCGGCGGGGGTGGTGAGCGTGGTGGTCACGAGCGGGTGTCCTCCGTGAACGTCACCTCGGTCGTCTGCTCCGCGCCGTCGCGGAGGTAGGTGACGTCCACCGAGTCTCCCACGCGGTGCTCGCGGACGACGGCGGTGAGGGACTCGGAGTCGATCACCGCGCGGTCGCCGACGGCGGTGATCACGTCGCCCTCCTTCAGCCCGGCCGCGTCGGCCGCCGACTCTCCCACGACCTGCTGGACGCGGGCGCCGTCGCTGAACACGGTCCGGGCGTTCTCGCTGCCGCCCTGCACCTCGGCGGGCTCCGGGGTGACGCTCACGCCGAGCATGGCATGCGTGGCCTTGCCGTGGTCGATCAGGTCCTGTGCGACCCGCTGGGCGTAGTCCACGGGGATGGCGAATCCGACCCCGATGTTGCCCGCCTCGCTCGGGTCCTGGCCGGCCGAGGCGATCGCGACGTTCACGCCCACCAGGCGACCCTCGGCGTCGACGAGCGCGCCTCCGGAGTTGCCGGGGTTGATGGCCGCGTCGGTCTGCAGCACGTTGATGTACACCTCGCCCCGGGTGCCCTGCGGGGTGCCCGGCAGCTGGAAACGGTACTGATCGGTGCCGGAGGACGAGCCGGAGCTCTCGCCCTGCGGCTCGGGCGCCTCGGAGGACGCCACCGCGATGGTCCGGTCCAGGGTGGAGATGATCCCGTCGGTCACGGTGTTCGGCAGGCCCAGGGGGGCGCCGATGGCGACGGCCTCGTCCCCGACCTTCAAATCCCCGGACCGGCCGATCTGGATGGGGGTGAGGTCCGGGGCGTCGATCTTGATGACGGCCAGGTCGGACAGCGGGTCGGTGCCCACGACGGTGGCAGCGTAGACCTCCCCGTCCGAGGTGCGCACCGTCAGCTCGGCGTCGTTGGCCTGGCCGCCGAGGGTGACCACGTGGGTGTTCGTGAGGATGTGCCCCTCCGTGTCCAGGATCGACCCGGAACCGGAACCGGAGGCGGAGCTCGACGTCGCGGAGATGGTCACCACGGAGGGCAGCGCGGTCCTCGCGGCGTTCCCGACGGCGGTGTCCGCCACGGGCTGTCCCCCGGCCTCGGCCGAGGTGTCCGTCGCCTGCGAGGAGGAGGAGCTCGCGGCCTCGGACGCGGCCTCGCCGCCGTCCTCCGCGACCGCGCAACCGGAGAGCCCCACCATGAGCACGGCTGCGGCGAGCAGGCCCGCCCCGGCACGGGCGCGGGACTGGGGCCGGGGACGCGCGACGGTGCGGGCCGTCGGCACGGGGGGCTGGGTGGGGGCGGCGGTCTGGTCCACGGGGTCCTCGCTTC
>NZ_JASDCZ010000160.1:0-4056 GCF_030407635.1 Micrococcus sp. APC 4021 | reverse complement strand
CGTCGTCCGTCGTGCCCGGCCGGCCGGGCGTGCGATACTGCTGGACAGCAACGTGCTCCGAGATGCGGTGGAAGTCCGCACCGGCGGTGACAGCCCGCTAACCGCGCGGCCCGTCCTCATCCGAGGCGGTGCCGAGCGGCCTGACCGGTGGAATTCCGGTGCCGACCGTACAGTCGGGATGGGAGAGGCACGCGGCGGAGCCGTTCCGCGCCCTGCGCGGGAGGGCTGCGGAGCGCACCCCTCGGAGTCCCGATCCGAGGAGGTGGCGTCACGGTCATGGACTGGCTGGTGGACGCGTTCAACTGGACCATCCCGGTCGCCGGCGGCGGCCTGCTCATGCGCGAGGTGCTGGGCAACGTCTTCGGCCTCGCCTCCGCCCTGGGCGGCATGGCGCGCAGGGTCTGGGCCTGGCCCGTGGGCATCCTCGGCAACCTCATCCTGCTGACGGTCTTCCTCGCCTCCCTGTTCACGGGGGCCGACCACGCCACCCTGCTCGGCCAGGCCGGCCGACAGGTCATGTTCATCGCCGTCTCCGTCTACGGCTGGGCGCGCTGGCGTCAGGCCCGCCGGGGCCACGCCGAGGACGCTCCCGCCATCACCCCGGAGTGGGCCGGCTGGCGCGGGCGCGTGTTCCTCGTGACGGCCATGGCGGTCGGCACCGTCGCCCTCACCCCCGTGTTCCGCGCGCTGGGTTCGTGGGAGCCGGTGTGGGCGGACGCCTGGACCTTCGTGGGATCGCTGCTGGCGACCTACGGCATGGCGCGCGGCTGGGTGGAGTTCTGGCTGATCTGGGTGGCCGTGGACGTCGTCGGCGTGCCCCTGCTGTGGAGCACCGGATACTACGCCTCGGCCGTGATGTACGGGTTCTACGGCGCCTTCACCCTGATCGGCTTCTTCGTGTGGCTGCGCGCCGCAGACCGGGACAAGCCCGCCGTGGAGACGCTGCTGCCCGACGGCCCCGAGGGGGACGTCGCCCGATGAGCGCCGCCGAGACCCCGTCCGCCGACCCCATGGACCTCGCCGTCCACGCCGCGCTGCGCGGCGTGCGCGGCGCCAACCCCCTCGTCGGGGCCGTCCTGACCGACGTGGCCGGCCGGGTCCTGGCCGTCGGCCACCACCGCGGACGGGGGACCGCCCACGCCGAGGTCGACGCCCTGACCTGCTGGCGGGCCGCCTGCGCCGCGGATCCGGCCCTGGCCGCCCTCGACCCCGCCGGCCTGACGCTGCACGTCACCCTCGAGCCCTGCGACCACACCGGCAGCACCGGCCCCTGCTCGCAGGCCGTCCTGGACGCGGGGATCGGCGCACTGCGCTTCGCCGTCGCGGACCCCACCGGTCACGACGGCGGCGGCGCGGCCCGCCTCGCCGCGCACGGGGTGCGCGTCACCGGCCCCACCGGCGAGGCGGCCGCACTCGCGCTCACCGCCCGCTGGCGCGAGGTCCGCGACGCGGGCCGCCCGTGGGTGACCGGACACCTCGCCCAGTCCATCGACGGCCACGCCGCGGCCGCGGACGGCACGAGCCAGTGGATCACCGGCCCGGACTCCCGCGTCCACGCCCACGAGGTGCGCTCCCGCGCCGACGCCATCGTCGTCGGCACGGGGACCGTCCTGACCGACGACCCCCGCCTCACCGCCCGTGACGCCGCCGGCGCCGAACTCGCACACCAGCCCGTGCCCGTCGTCCAGGGTCACCGGCCCGTGCCCGACGGCGCCGCCCTGCGTGCGCACCCGGTCCTGCTGCACGTGCCGGACCACGACCCGCACGCCGTCCTCGCCGCGCTCGCCGCCCATCCCGGGCCCTGGCCCCACGGCCGTCGTGCCGCGCACGTGCTCATCGAAGGCGGACCCCGCGTGCTCGGCGCGTGGCTGCGCGCCGGCCTCGTGGACGAGCTCATGGTCTACACCGCGCCTCTGCTGCTCGGCCCGGGCCGCGCCGCCGTCGCCGGCCTGGACGTCGCCACGCTGTCCGAGGGACTGCGCTGGCACCCCGACCCCGCGGCGGGCGGCCCCGTCCGTGCCCTCGGCGACGACGTCTGGACCCACCTGAGCCCCGTGCCGGCCCCGCGCCTGCCCACCGCCCTCGCCCCGACCCGTTTCCAGGAGGACTGAGTGTTCACCGGCATCGTCACCCATCTCGGCACCGTCGTCGCCCTCGAGCACGACGCGGCCGCCGACACCGCCCTGCTGACCCTCGACGCCGGCGGCGCCCTCGACGGGCTGCCCGCCGGCGGCTCGCTCGCCGTCGACGGCGTGTGCCTCACGGCCCTCGACGAGCCCACGGAGCGCCCCGGCGTGTTCCGTGCCGACCTCATGGGCCAGACGCTGCGGATGACCAGCCTCGGCGACCGCGCCCCGGGGGACCGGGTCAACCTCGAGCGCTGTCTGCGCCCCACCGACCACCTGGACGGGCACGTGGTCCAGGGCCACGTGGACGGGACCGGCCAGGTCCTCGCGGTCACCCCGCACGGGGCCTGGACCACCCTGCGCATCGGCCTGCCCGCCCGCCTGGCGCGTTACGTCCCCGCGCAGGGGGCCATCGCCCTGCAGGGCGTCTCCCTCACCGTCACCGCCGTCTCCGACCCGGGCGCGGCCGCGCACTGGTTCGAGGTCGGCATCATCCCGGCCACGCTCGAGGCCACCACCCTGGGCGCCCTGCGGCCGGGCGACCGCGTCAACCTCGAGACCGACGTGCTCGCCCGGTACGCCGAGCGTCTCGCGCTCATCCCGTCCGCCCCCGCCGCACCCACCGAGGAGGCCCGCCCGTGAGCGAGCACATCCGTCTGGACCCCGTCCCCGCGGCGATCGCCGCGATCGCCGCCGGCCGGCCCGTCGTCGTCGTGGACGACGCCGACCGCGAGAACGAGGGCGACCTGATCTACGCGGCCGCCCTGGCCACCGACGAGGTCACCGCCTTCACCGTCCGCCACACCTCGGGCGTCATCTGCGCGCCCCTGCCGGCCGGCCTGGCCGACCGCCTGGCCCTGCCGCCCATGACCACCGTCAACGAGGACCCCAAGGGGACCGCCTACACCGTGAGCGTGGACGCCGCCGCCGGCGTCACCACCGGCATCTCCGCCGCCGACCGCACCCGCACCCTCCGCGTGCTCGCCGACCCCGGTGCCGCCCCCGGTGACCTGACCCGGCCCGGTCACGTGTTCCCCCTGCGCGCCGTCCCCGGCGGCGTCCGGGCCCGCCGCGGCCACACCGAGGCCGGCGTCGAGCTGTGCCGCCTGGCCGGCGTCGCGCCCGTGGCCGCCATCGCCGAGCTCGTCCACGACGACGGCACCATGATGCGCCTGCCCGCCCTGCGGGAGTTCTCCGATGAGCACGGCCTCGTGCTCATCTCCATCGAGGACCTCGTGGCCCACCTGGAGGAGACGACGCCGACCCTGACCGCCGTCCCCGCCGAGGCCACCCTGCCGACCCGGCACGGCCTGTTCCGCGTGAGCGTGCACGTGGACGCCGAGACCGGGGCTGAGCACCTGCTGCTCGTGGCGGGGGAGACCGACCCGGAGCGTCCCCTCACCGTCCGCGTGCACTCGGAGTGCCTCACCGGCGACGTGCTCGGCTCCCTGCGCTGCGACTGCGGCCCCCAGCTCGAGGACGCCCTGGCCCGCGCGGCGGCCGAGGGCGGCGCCGTCCTCTACCTCCGGGGCCACGAAGGACGCGGCATCGGCCTGGCCAACAAGATCCGCGCCTACCGGCTCCAGGAGGAGGGGATGGACACCGTCGAGGCCAACCTCGCCCTCGGTCTGCCCGCCGAGGCGCGCGACTGGGCCGGGGCCGCCGCCGTCCTCACGGCCGCCGGCCATCGGCGCATCCGCCTGGTCACCAACAACCCCGCGAAGGTCGCGGGGCTGCGGGCGGCCGGCATCGACGTCGTCGAGCGTGTCCCGGCCCCCACGCCCGTCACCGAGCACAACGTCGTCTACCTGCGCACCAAGCGGGACCGCATGGCCCACGCCCTGGCGGACCGCGTGCTCGAACCGCCGACGGCCACCGGCGGCCCCGCCACGCCGGCCGATGACCCGACCACCGACCCGACCCACCCCAC
>NZ_JASDCZ010000016.1:0-28215 GCF_030407635.1 Micrococcus sp. APC 4021 | reverse complement strand
GCCCTGCTGCTCGTCGCACCGTGGGTGGGTGCCGCGCTCGCCCCTGATCCTCGCGGCCGTCGTCCTCCTGGCTGGAGCCGCCGTCCTCGCCGCCCAGGGACACCGCGAGGCGGCCGGCCTCAGCCTGCAGATCGTCACGGTGGTCCCCGTGCCGATCGCCCTCGAACGCGCCCACCGGGTCCGCCTGCCCACCGCGCTGCATGCGATGTACGCGGCCCTGCTGCTCGTCGCACCGTGGGTGGGTGCCGCGCTCGGCGGCTACGACGCCTGGCCGTGGTGGGATGCCCTCGTGCACTTCTACTCCGGCGTGCCGATCGCGCTCGGGTGCGTCTTCCTGCTGGGCATCGCGGCCGCGCGCCGTGGGCTGGTCCTGCCGCCCGGGCTCGAGGCGCTCCTCGTGATGGCCCTGCACTCGCTCGTGGCCCTGGCGTGGGAGATCGCCGAGTTCACCGCCGACCAGGCGCTCGGCGCGCAGACGCAGAAGGGCAACACGGACACCATGACGGACATGATCGTCGGCACGCTCGGGGCCCTGATCGTGGCGTTCGCCCTGTACGCGCACCGCACCCGCGGCCGCTTCGCCTGGCTCTCGCGCTTCACCGGGGCCTGACGGGAGACGCCGACGCCGACGCCGCGTCCCCGGTCCCGGCTCGCTTAGTCCCGCTCGGCCGCCGCCGCGAGCCGGCCCAGGCCCTTCTCGAAGTCCCGGCCGACGCCCGCTCGGGGCCGGAGGAGGCCTGCGTCATGTCCGGGTCGGCGTCCCGCCACGGGGACCAGCCCTGCCCCGCGCGGAGGTCCTCGATCAGGGCGCCCTCTCACCGCCGCAGGAACGCATCCACCCGGCGCACCGCCTCCGGGTGGCCGCTGGCGGCGCTGATCGCCGCGGTCTCCCGGTCCAGGTGCTCGGCGTACCCGACGATCTCCGGGCCGCGCAGCAGCGCCTTCGTCGGCCCGTAGGCGTGCACCGCGCCGGCGGCGAGCTCGTCCTCGAGCGCGGCCAGCCGCGCCTCGAACTCGTCACCGCTCACGGCCTCGGAGGCCACACCCCACTCCACGGCCTCGGCCCCGGTCAGGCGGCGGCCCCGCAGAGTGAGCTCCGCAGCCCGCACCGGCCCCACGGCCCGCGGCAGCCACCAGGAGACCCCCGTGTCCGGCACCAGCCCGATCCCCGCGTAGGCCGCCAGCAGCAGGGCGTCGTCCCGCACGAGCACCACGTCCGCGTTGAGCACCAGCCCCAGCCCGGCCCCGGCCGCCGTGCCGTTCACGCCGGCCACCACCAGCAGCCGGGAGCGCACAAGGGCCAGGGCCACCTCGCTCGCCGCATCCGCGAGCTCGCGCAGCACCGCGGGGCGCTCCGCGGGGCTCGCCGCCCCCATCGCCGCCACGTCTCCGCCGCCGCAGAAGAACCGGCTGGCACCGGTGAGGGTCAGCACGTGCACGTCCGGGTCCGCCTCGGCCGCCCGCACCGCCGCGGTCAGCTCTCGCGCCATCGCCAGGCTCAGCGCGTTGCCCTGCGCGGGGCGGTCCAGGGTCAGGCGCACGACGCCGGGACGGGCCTCCACCCGCACCGTTGCCACGTCCGCGGCGCCGCCGTCGACGCTCACGCGAACGCGCTCATCCCGGTCAGGTCCCGGCCGAGGATCAACGCCTGCACGGACTCGGTGCCCTCGTAGGTGTGCAGCGCCTCGACGTCGGCGAAGTGCCGCATCACCCGGTGCTCGAGGAGGATGCCGTTGCCGCCGAGCATGTCCCGGGCGATCTGCGCCACCCGCCGAGCGCCCCGGGTGCAGGCGTACTTCAGCAGGGACGCCTGCTCGTCACGCAGCCGCCCGGCCGCCTGCAGGCGGGCCACGGCCACGCAGCGGGTCTGCATGGCGGTCACCTCGTCCAGCATCTGCGCGAGCCGTTCCTGCACCATCTGGTGCGCTCCCAGCGGCTTGCCGAACTGCTCGCGCTGCCGAGCGTACGCCAGCGCGGCCTCGAACATGGCGGTCGCGTGGCCCAGCGCGGACCAGCCCACGTTCACGCGGGTGGCCACCAGCACGCGCGCGGCGTCCTTGAACGTCGCCACGCCCGGCAGCCGCGCGTCGTCGCCGACCCGCACGTCGGTCAGCGTGATCTCGGCCTGGTGGATCGCCCGCAGCGCGCCCTTGCCGGTGATCACCTCGGCCTCGTACCCGGGCGTGGACTGCTCCACCACGAACCCCTTGACCTGGCCGTCCTCGGTGTCCCGCGCCCACACGATGGTGATGCCCCCGGCGGCCCCGTTGCCGATCCACTTCTTGGCGCCGTTCAGCGCCCAGCCGCCGGCGCCGTCGGGCCGCGCGGACGTCTCGAGGGACACCGAGTCCGAACCGTGCAGCGGCTCCGTGAGCGCGAACCCGCCCGGCAGCGTGCCGCGCGCCACCGGCTCGAGGTACCGCTCCTTCTGCTCCGGGCTCGCGCAGTGCACCAGGGCGCGCAGCACGAGCCCGCCCTGCACGGCCGCCGCGGCCGCCATCGACCCGTCCGCCCGGGAGATCTCCATCGCCACCAGACCCGCCGCCAACGGGGACATCACCGCGTGCCCCGGCACCTCCAGCCCGTCGGTGAGCAGGTCCAGCTCGCCCGCCCGCGCGACCAGGTCCAACGGGTACTCCGCCCGGTCCCAGTGCCCGTCGATCCGCTCGAGCACCTCCCGGCCGTAGGCGCGGGCGCGGTCCCAGTGCGCGCGGTCCTCGTCCGTCGCCTCCCCGAACGCGTCCAGGTAGTCGACGTCCAGGGGCGTGACGACGTCGTAGGTCGGCTTCTGCCTGCGCGTCACCGGGCCTCCTCCGTCCGCTCGGCGCGCAGCGCACGCTTGAGCAGCTTGCCCGACTGGTTCCGCGGCAGCTCCGCCACGAAGTCCACGCGCTTGGGCACCTTGAAGCCCGCCAGGCGCTCCTTCACGTGGGTGCGCACGGTCTCCGCGGTCAGCTCGGCGCCCTCCTTGAGCACGACGACGGCGGTCACCGCCTCGATCCAGCGCTCGTCCGGCAGGCCGATGACGGCGACCTCGGCCACCTCGTCGAGCTCGTAGATCGCGTCCTCGACCTCCCGCGGGGCGACCAGGACGCCGCCCGTGTTGATGACGTCCTTGATGCGGTCCACCACCTGGATGTAGCCGGCCGCGTCCTGGGTGACCTGGTCGCCGGAGCGGAACCAGCCGTCGTCGGTGAACGCATCCGCGGTGGCATCCGGGCGGTTCCAGTAGCCCGAGAGCAGCTGCGGCGAGCGGTACTGGATCTCGCCGGGCTCGCCGGGCGCGGCGGGGGCGCCGTCGGCCGTCATCACCCGGGCCTCCACGTGGAACACGGGGCGGCCGCACGAGGCCGGCCGCGCGTCGTGCTCCTCGGGGCGCAGCACGGTGCACAGCGGGCCCAGCTCGGACTGGCCGAAGCAGTTGTAGAAGCCGATGCCCGGCTGGCTCTGGCGCAGGCGCTGCAGCACGGTCACCGGCATGATCGAGGCCCCGTACTGGGCCTTGCGCAGCGAGGAGAGGTCGCGCGTGGCCAGGTCCGGATGGTTCGCCAGCGGCACCCAGACGGTGGGCGCCAGGAACAGGGAGCCGATGTGCTCGGTCTCCACGAGCTCGAGCATCCGGGGGATGTCCGGGGCGGCCAGCAGTCGCACCGTGGCGCCGAGGCTCAGGTAGGGGAGCAGGAACACGTGCATCGCGGCCGAGTGGTACAGCGGCATGGCCACGAGGGGGCGGTCCTCGGCCGTGAAGTCCAGCGCGATGATCGAGGAGAGGTACTCCGCCACGAGCGCCCGGTGGGACATCATGGCGCCCTTGGGGGTGGAGGTGGTGCCGGAGGTGTAGAGCAGCTGGGCCAGGTCGGTGGCCGACACCTCCGCCTCCGGGGCGGCGGCGTCCATCGTCTCGTCCTGGGCGGTCTGAAGCACGGAGGGCTCGGCGTGGCCCGCGGGGAGCATGGTCCACACGTGCCGCAGAGCCGACGCGCGGCCCTCGGCCTGGACCTGGTCGACGCGCTCGAGCATGCCGGCGTCGGCCACGAGCAGCTCCGCACCCGAGTCCTCGAGGGCGTGCGCGAGCTCGCCGCCCTTGAGCGCGAAGTTCACGGGCACGTGCACGTAGCCGGCCGTGACGCAGGCCAGGAAGAGCAGCGCATAGGCGTCCGAGTTGGTGGCGTAGGCGGCCACCCGGGTGCCGGCCGGCAGGCCGGTGCCCTGGAGGCGGCGGGCCACGCGGTGCGCTCCGTCCCGGAGCTGGGCGTAGGTCCAGTCGCGGTCCTCGAAGCGCAGGGCGACGGCCTGCGGGGAACGGGCGACCGCGCGTGCGAACACGCGGCCGATCGTGTCCTCCGGGGCGGGGGAGAGGTGGCCGGCGTCGGTGGGGTGGGTGATCTGGTCGGGCATGGAAACCTCCGGGGGATGGGTCAGAGACGTTCGATCACGGTGACGTTGGCCTGGCCGCCGCCCTCGCACATGGTCTGCAGGCCGTAGCGGCCGCCCGTGCGCTCGAGCTCGTGCAGCAGGGAGGTCATCAGGCGGGCGCCGGTGGCGCCGATGGGGTGGCCCAGGGCGATCGCCCCGCCGTTGACGTTGACCTTCGCCGGATCCGCGCCGGTCTCGGTCAGCCAGGCCAGCACGACGGCGGCGAACGCCTCGTTGATCTCCACGAGGTCCATGTCGTCAATGGTCAGGCCCATGCGGTCGAGCGCGTACGCCGTCGCCGGGATCGGGGCGGAGAGCATCATGACGGGGTCCGCGCCGCGGGCGGAGAGGTGGTGGATCCGGGCTCGCGGGGTGAGGCCGTGACGACGCACCGCCTCCTCGGAGGCGAGCAGGAGGGCGGCCGCGCCGTCGGACATCTGGGACGCGGTGGCCGCGGTGTGCAGCCCGCCGGGGACGATCGGGTCGAGCGAGGCGATCTTCGCGGCGTCCGGGGTGCGGGGGCCCTCGTCCGCGGTGAGGCCAGCGAGGGGCAGGATCTCGCGGTCGAAGCGACCGTCGGCCTGGGCGGCGAGCGCGCGCTCGTGGGAGCGCACCGCGAACTCCTCCAGGGTGTCCCGGTCCAGGTTCCAGTGCCGGGCCATCATCTCGGCCCCGCGGAATTGGGAGATCTCCTCGTCCCCGTAGCGGGCGGCCCAGGACTCGGAGCCGGTGAACGGGTCGGGGAAGCCGAGATCGCGGGCGGCCGTGTTGGACCGGGAGAGCGGGATCGCGGACATGGACTGCACGCCACCGGCGACGACGAGGTCCGCCGTCCCGCTCATGATGGCCTGCGCGGCGTAGTGGACCGCCTGCTGGCCGGAGCCGCACTGGCGTTCGACCGTGGTGCCGGGGACGTCCTCGGAGAGCCCGGCCGCGAGCCAGGCGTTGCGCGCCACGTCCATGGCCTGTGGGCCGAGCTGGTCGATGCAGCCGAGGATGACCTCGTCGTACTCGGCCGAGTCGATGTCCTGGCGGGCGACGAGCTCGCGCAGCGGCGCGGCCGCCAGATCGAGGGGATGTACGCCGGCGAGCCCCTTCCCTCGGCGACCCACGGGGGTGCGGACGGCGTCGATGATGTAGGCCTCGGGCATGGGGGCTCCTCCGGACGGCGGGGACGTGACGCCGATCACGCTATTGCTTGGACATCCAACGATCAAGAGTGTGACGGGATCCGTTGCGGCGGCCTGGAGGAGCGCCGTTTCGTCAACGAAAGCGGCTCGGGGCGCGCCGTTTCGGCCACGAAAGCGCTGGGGCGGGCGTCGCCTCGCCCTGGTCAGGACCCCCTGCCCCGGGCCTATCGTGAGGGCCAGCGGCGCGCACCCGTGCCGCCGAGACGAGAGGAACCGGCCATGGCCACCCCGCACACCCCCGACCCCCAGGACGCCCGGCGCGCACGCGAGGCGACGGACGAGACCTCCGGCGTCGCGTTCGACGGCGACACGCCCCCCGCCGAGGGTGCGGGCGTCGGCCCGCACAACCCGGGCATGGACGTGGAGCAGACCGGCGAGCGCTCGGCCGGCAAGATCGTGCTCGGGCTGATCATCGCCCTCGTGGTCATCGGCGTCCTGGTGTTCATCCTGGGCCGCGTCGCCGGCCTCGGCTGAGCCGCGGCGCAGACGCCTCGAGCACGCCACCGGCCCATCGCGACCACGGGGCGGGCACCGATCCGTCGGTGCCCGCCCCGTGGTCGTGTCCGCTCCGCGGTGATGGTGTTCAGCGGCGACTCCGCGCCCGCGCAGCGGTCAGAAGCCGCCGCCCACGGTCCGGCGGCCACCCGCCGTGCGTCGGCCGGCGGCACCGGACCGGCCGCGGGAGGCGAGGGCCCCGCCGAGCAGCCCGCCCAGCAGGCCGGTGCCGAGGCCGCCCGTGGACCGGGCCGAGGGTCCGAAGCCGCCGCGGTACGCACCGGAGCTGCGCCCGCGCGTCGTGCTTCCGGCGCCGCGGCGCGAGAGCTCACGCAGCGCCAGACCGCCGAGCGTGCCCAGGAGGGCACCGCCCAGGCCGCTGGACCGGCGTCCCTGAGAGCGGGCCTGCCGGCCGAAGCCGGGGGACCGGCCGATGTGCGCACCGATGGTGGGTCGGCTGGAGCGGCGGCCACCGCCGCCGAGAGTGCGGGTGAGGCTGGAGAGGATGCCCATGGTGTCCTCCTCGGACGTCGTGCCGGCCACTCGTGCGTGGCCGGTCGGGTGCGCCTCAACCTAGGCGCCGACCCCCGCACGGTGTCCAGACCGCGCCTCCTCATGCATCGAGGCGGGATATCCACCCCACGGCCGCCCGCGGCAGCCGGATGGGGTCGATATCCCGCCTCGAAACGCGCGGGCGGGGGCGTCAGTCCTGGAGCGGGGAGGTCTTCGGCTCGTCCCTCCAGAGGGCCACGTTCCGCGCCTCGGGCAGGTCGGAGATGTGGAAGCCCGGATCCACGCCCGCCTTGAGCTTGCGCTCGTAGTCCCGGAGCAGCTTCACGGCCAGCCCGCCCAGCGGGATGATCGCCACGAGGTTGATGGTCGCCATGAGGGCCGCGAACGTGTCCGCGAGGTTCCACACCAGCGCCACGGAGCCCAGCGCGCCGCCGACCACGCACACCAGCACGAGCACGCGGAACACGCTGATGGCCCGACCCGCGTGGCGGCCGGCCAGGTACCGGATGTTGGCCTCACCGTAGTAGGTGTTGCCCAGCACGGAGGACCAGGCCAGGAAGAAGATGATGACGGTCAGCGCCGGGCCGGCCCACGCGCCCACGGCCTGCTGGAGCGCACCCTGGGTCACCTGCATGCCGAGCGCCTCCCCGCGTCCGTAGGCCGGGTTGGAGAGCAGGATGACGAACGCGGTGGCCGAGCACACGATCAGGGTGTCGAAGTAGACGCCCAGGGACTGCACGAAGCCCTGCTTGGCCGGGTGGGAGACGGCCGCGGTGGCGGCGGCGTTCGGGGCGGAGCCCATGCCGGCCTCGTTGGAGAACATGCCGCGGCGCACGCCCTGCATCACCATCGTCATGCCGACGGCGGCGCCCGCGACCTCGCGCAGGCCGAAGGCGTGGCCCACGATCAGCGCGATCATGCCCGGGACCTCGGTGATGTTGACGACCATCACGATCAGGGCCAGGAAGATGTAGAACGTGGCCATCACGGGGACCAGCACGTTGGTCACGGCCGAGAGCCGGCGCACGCCGCCGAAGATCACGAGGCCGGTGAGGGTGGCCAGGCCCAGGCCCACGATCCACGCGGTGGTGGAGGACGCGCCCCAGTTGGCCTGCACGGACTCGGAGATCGAGTTGGACTGCACGGCGTTGAACACGAAGCCGTAGGTCACGGTGATGGCGACGGCGAACACGGCCGCCAGCCACTTCGCGCCCAGGCCGTCGCGGATGTAGTACGCGGGGCCGCCGAAGTAGCCGTCCGAGCCCTTCTGCTTGTACAGCTGGGCCAGCGTGGACTCGACGAACGCGGTGGCGCCGCCGATGATCGCCAGCAGCCACATCCAGAACACGGCGCCCGGGCCGCCGATCACGATCGCGATCGCCACGCCGGCCACGTTGCCGGTGCCCACGCGCGAGGCCGCCGAGATGGTGAAGGCGCGGAACGGGCTCACGCCGTCGTTCTCGAACCCGGTCTGGGACTTGGCCGTCACCGACCGCAGCATCTCCGGGAGCATGCGCACCTGCACGCCCACGGTCCGGATGGTGAACCACACCCCGGCCACGAAGAGCAGCGCCATCACGACGTACCAGTACTTGTCATTGAGGGCCGTGATGGCCGCTGTGATCTGTTCCACTGTCGCTTCCACAGCCCCACCCTAGAGGCTGGGGCGGAGGACGGGGAATCGGGGGCCGGGGTCAGCCGGCGGCGTCGTCCTCGACGCGGAGCTGGATCAGCTGCCCCATCCGCTCGGGCAGGTCCCCCTCGGGGGTGCCGACGCTGGCGTGGCGGGCGGCGGCCCGGGCGAGGTCGTCGGCCAGTTCGTTGCCGTGCACGCCCACGTGGCCCTTGACCCACGTGGTGTCCACCTGGACGTCCGCGGCCTGCGCCAGGTCGACGGCGGCCAGCAGGCGCCGCAGGGTGCGGCGGATGCGCTCGCCCCGGGCGCCGCCGAGGGTGAGCCGCTCGCGGCGGGCGGCGTTGAGCAGGGCCAGCGCGGCGCGCGAGTCCGAGTGGATGGTGACCCGGCCGCCGGGGGTGCCCGCCCACGCGCAGATCACGTGCCCCAGCACGAGCGCCTCGAGTTCCACCTCGAGCGGCATCGTGGCCCCGGCCACGGCCTGCACGGCCCACATGCTCGGCCCGGCGACGGCGGCCGCCCCGCCGATGCGGGAGCCGCGCAGCACGGAGCCGTCCACGTACACGTCCGTCACGTCCGCCTCGTCCGCGAACGTGAGGCTGTGGGTCACCCCGGGCAGGTTGCGGCGCAGGAAGCGGTCCGTGCGGCGGCGGGAGAGGAAGACGCCGGAGGAGCGGCGCAGCGCGTCCTCCTCCTCCTGGGCGGCCTCGATGGCCTCGAGCGGGATCCGGGCCGCGCCCGTCTGGGCGACCGTCTCCGGGTCCACGTCCGGCAGCAGGTAGCTGGAGCGCTGCGTGCCCACGGGGGACTCGTCGAGCCGGTAGGAGACCACGCGCGTGTCCACGGGGGCGAGGACCTCGAGCAGGGAGAGCAGCTCGGCGTCCCGGTCCGAGCGCAGCCGCACGATCACCGGGCGCTCCGGTGGCAGGTCGACGGTGACGGTGGACCAGAAGGCGCTCAGATGCGCCGTGCCGACCATCCCGGTGTAGACGTGGCCGCGGACGTCGTCGCCGAGCTCGCGCAGCTCGAGCTCGCGGGCCACGTAGACGATGCCCCCCGTCGTCGGGTGCAGGTCCAGGCGGAGGGCGGGGCCGTGGTCCACGCCGGGCAGCATGGCCAGCGGGCTGGCCACCACGCGGACGCCGTCCCGGCGGATCCGGGTGCGCGGCGGGGAGGGGCGGGGGACGACGGGGCCGGTGCGCGTGAGGTCGACGCCGTTCCGGTCCCGCGGGGTGCCCCGAGGCCGGCGGGCACGGACCACGCGCAGCGGGCGGTGCTGCTCCTCCGCCTTGGCGCCCGGGCCACGGAAGTCCCAGCCCACGTCGACGAGCGCCGCGGGGTGTGCGGGCTCGACGTCGTGATGCAGCGTCCGGTCCACGACCGTCCGCGGGTGGTTGATCCGTGCTCCCATGGCTTCGCCGGCTGTGTCGAAGGGGACCGCGCCGGAACTGTGAGCCGGGTCCGGCGGGCCATGCTGGTCCTGCGGCGGTCGGGCGGGATCGCCGTGGACGAAGGGGACGACCCGTCCCGACCTGTTCTGCTCTGGGCGACCTTACCGAGCGCACCTGTGAGGAGGCAGGTCTCCTCTCCTCGGCCTCCCGCGCGGCCGCGTCGGACGAGGCGTCAGAGCGGGTCCGTGCGGTGCCGCTGCACGTCCGGGCCGGTCGGCACGCCGAGCGCCTGCGCCTGCGCGCGCTGCTGCCGCAGGGACACGGTGCCCAGCAGCAGCGCCAGGGCCCGCTCCCCGTCCTCCGGGGTGTCCGCCGCCTCGGTGAGCAGACGGTGCAGGCCGAGGCCGCCCAGCCCGAGCGCGAGGGCGGAGAGCACCACGTCCGCCCCGTCCCGGTGCCGCAGCAGGGCGGCCTCCGCGGCCTCGGCGCGGCCCGCCAGGTCCGTGACGCGGCGGGCGCGCACGGTCTCCTCCGCCTCGGCGACGATCCGGTCCGCCACCCGCGCCAGCAGCGACTGCTTGTCCGGCACGTGCCAGTACAGCGCGGAGGCCTGCACGCCCAGCACCGCGGCCACGCGCCGCATGGACAGGTCGCCCATGCCGAAGTCCTGCAGGATCCCGACGGCGGCGTCCACCACGTCCTGGGCGGTCAGCCGGGGGCGGGGTGCGGGCGGGGTCATGCCTGAGAGGCTACCGCCGGGCCGTCCTCCTCCGCCGCGATGCGTCCCCCCGCGCCGAGGCGCACGGTGCGGTCGGCCATCACGGCGGCCTCCGCGAGGTCGTGGGTGACGACGACGCCGGTCGTCCCCGCCGCCCGCAGCACCGCCCGGATGTCCTCGGCCAGGCGCCGGCGCAGGTCCGCGTCGAGCGCGGACAGCGGCTCGTCCAGCAGGAGCACCCGCGGGGCCGGGGCCAGCGACCGGGCGAGCGCCACGCGCTGGGCCTGCCCACCGGAGAGTCGCTGCACGGGCCGGTCCGTGAGCTCGGTCAGGCCCACCAGGTCCAGCAGCTCGGCCACGCGTGCCCGCCGCCGGGCCCGGTCCCAGCCGGCGGACTCGAGGCCGTACGCCACGTTCCGGCCCACGGTCCGGTGCGGGAACAGCTGCCCGTCCTGGAACACCATCCCCACGCCCCGGCGGTGCGTCGGCACCGCCGCCACGTCCCGCCCGTCGAGCTCCACCGTGCCCGCCACGACGTCCTCGAGCCCGGCGATCCCGCGCAGGATGGTGGACTTGCCCGAGCCGGAGGCGCCCACGAGCGCCACGATCTCCCCGGCGGCCACGTCCAGGTCCGTCCCCCGCACGGGGGTGGAGCCGTCCGGGTAGCGGATCGCCACATCCCGCAGCCGGAGGGAGGCCCCCGTCGTCGTCGGCGTCATCAGAGACCTCCCGCCCCGGCCGGGCCCCGGGGGCGCAGCCGCTCGCACACCAGCATGATCCCGGCGCTCAGCACGGCCAGCACCGTGGCCGCCGCGAGCGCCATCCCGTAGTTGTCCGCGCCCGGCCGGCCCAGCAGCCGGGCGATCAGCACCGGAAGGGTGGGCGCGGACGGGCTCGCCAGGAAGCTCGTGGCCCCGAACTCGCCCAGGGACACCGCGAACGCGAAGCCCGCCGCCACGCCCACGCCGCGGGCGAGGAACGGACCGTCCACCGTGGCCAGCACCCGCCACGGGCCCGCCCCGAGGGTGCGCGCGGCCTCCCGCAGCCGCGGGTCCACCGCCGCGAGCACGGGCACGAGCGCCCGCACCGCGAGCGGCAGCGCCACCACCGCCTGGGCCAGCGGCACGAGCACGCCCGAGGCCGCCAGCTCCGGGAACGCGGCCCGCAGGGACACGACGAAGCCGAAGCCCACGGTCACCGCGGACACCCCGAGCGGCAGGAGCAGGGCGCCGTCGAGGGCCCGCTGGGCCGCCAGCGCGGCGCGTGAGCGGAAGGGCCGGGTCAGCAGCAGCGCCAGCGGCACGGCCACCACGAGCGTCACGAGCGTGGCGTCCACGGCCACCCGCAGGGACTGTTCGAGCGCCTGGGCCGGCGTCGACCCGCCCACGAACCCGCTGCCCGCGCTCGTGGACAGCAGCCGGTAGTTGCCCAGCCCCCAGCCGTGGCGGGTGTGGAAGGAGCGCACCACGAGCGTGAGGATCGGGGCCACCACGAGCGCCACCACCGCGAGCATCACGGCCACCGGGACCGCGTCCGCACGCGTGAGCCGGGCCGGCGGCGTCTCCCGCAGGCGCAGCGCCCGCTGGGTGCGCGCCGCCGTCACGCCGGAGACCACGACGGCGGCCAGCACCACCGCGAACTGCAGCACGGAGAACACCGCCGCGGTCCGCAGGTCCAGGTAGACGGAGGTCTGCACCCAGATCTCCGACTCGAGCGTGCCGTAGCCGGGCCGGCCGAGCGTCTGGACGATGCCGAACGCGGACGCGCAGAACAGGAACACCAGCGCCGCGCTCGCGGCGATCGCCGGGGCGAGCTGGGGCAGCGTCACGGTGCGGAACGCCCGCCACGGCGAGGCGCCCAGGGTGCGGGCGGCCTCGGTCTGGCGCGGGTCCAGCGCGTTCCACAGCGCGCCCACCTGGCGCACCACCACGGACACGTTGAAGAAGACCATGGCCAGCACGACGGCGGTGGTCGTCTGGTCCAGCCCGGTGAAGCCGAGCGGTCCGCCGGGGGCGAGCAGGGCGCGGAACGCGACGCCGACCACCACCGTGGGCAGCACGAACGGCACGAGCACGAGGGCGCGGAGCACGGCCCGCCCCGGGATGCGACGCCGGTGCAGCACGAACGCGGTCGGCAGGCCGAGCGCCACCGAGACCACCGTGCCGGCGGCGGCCATGCCGAGCGTCTGGCCGAGGATGCGCCACGTGCGCTCGCGGGCGAGGGTCTCCCCGAAGGCGGTGAGGTCCACGGCGCCGGTGAACGCGTCGGCGTCGCCGCCGATCCCGCGCCAGAGCATGGCCGCCACGGGCCACGCGAAGAAGACGAGCAGGAAGGCGACCGGCAGGACGGCGGCCACCAGCCACCACGGGCCGAGCCCGTCCCCCCGGCCGCGGGCCCGCCGGCGCGGCAGGTCCGTGCCGGGGGCCGCGACCTCGGTGAGCGCGGACATCAGCGCCGGGAGGCCTCGGACAGGGCGGTCCACTCCTTCAGCAGGTCCTCGCGGCGCTCGTCGATGCGGGCGGGGTCCGGGGTGATGGCGTCCTCGACGAGCGGCGCGTTCTGCGCCCACTCCTCGGGCAGCTGCACCGACTCGTCGATCGGGTACATGTACATCGACTCGGGCAGGGCGGACTGGACCTCCTCGGTGAGCATGAAGTCCACGAACGCCTGCGCGCCCTCGGGGTTCTTCGCGCCCTCGAGCACGCCGGCGTACTCGACCTGCGGGGTGCAGGAGTCCTCGATCACCTCGGTCTCGGGGGCGAACGCGGGGGAGGAGGAGTAGGAGAGCACCACCGGGAACCGACCCTTGCCCTCGCCGCCGGAGAAGTCCGAGTTGTAGGCGTCGGACCAGCTGTCGGCGACCTTGCCCCCGTTCTCCATCAGGCCCCGCCACCAGTCCTGCCAGCCGTCGTCGCCGTACTTCTCCGTGGTGGCCGCGAGCAGCGCCAGGCCGGGGGAGGAGGCCACGGGGGAGGTGGCGACCGTCAGCTTCGCGTACTCGGGGTCGTCGAGCTGGTCGATCGAGGTGGGGGCCTCGACGTCGTGGGCCTCGAACCATGCCGGATCCGTGTTGAAGCACACCTGGCCCTGGTCCACCGGGGTCATGCGGTCCTCCACCATCCGGTCCTGCGCGGAGGCGGGCAGGTCCTGCGGGGTGTATTCGGCGACGACGCCCTCGCGGACGAGGCGGTGCGCCGAGTGGTCCTCCACGCCGTAGACGCCGTCCACGGTGGGCTCGTCCTTGGCCAGCAGGAGCTGGTTCACCACGCTGCCGGCGTCGCCGGGGGCCGTGGTCTTCAGGGTGTAGCCGGACTCCTGCTCGAACTTCTGGACGAGCTCCTGGGGCAGGTTGAACGAGTCGTGCGTCATGATCGTCACCGTCGTCGGCTCGCCGCCGCCGGCGCCGGAGGCGGACGACGACGCCCCGTCGCCGGACGAGCCGGACACCGAACAGCCGGTGAGGGCGAGGGCGGCCACCGAGAGGGCGGCGAGGGCGCGGTGCGGGGTGCGGGACATGGCGGTTCTCCTCTGGGACGGCGGAGGGGCCGGGACGAGGCCGCCACCGGAATCCCGGGACGACGTCGACCGGGAGACTCGACTTCCTTCGCCGGTGCGGACCGGAGCAGGTTCGAGGGTCTGCGGCGGACCGCACTCTCAGCGCCGCGCGGGCGCTCCCCTGTCGATGTGGACTGGTCCCGACCCTACCCCGTCCGGCCCGCGCATAGACTGCCCGCGTGAGCGCCGCACAGCCCGCGGGGGTGACCCCGCCGCCCGCCTCGTCCAGCCCCGCCTCCGACTGGGACATCCGCCGCCCCCACCGCATGTGGCCGCGCATGCTGGTGATCGTCCTGACGCTCGCGGGCCTGGTGCTGGTGGTGCAGTTCTTCCAGGGGATCGCCTCCATCGCGGCGCCCGTCTTCCTGGGGCTGAACCTCGTGATCGTGGCCTACCCCCTGCAGGCCTGGCTCATCCGCCGGGGCCTGCACCCCGTGCTCGGGGCCGCCACCACCGTCCTGCTGGTCGTCGCGGTGATGGCCGTGTTCGGGGGCATGATGGTGTGGTCCGGCCTCGAGCTGGTGGCGGAGCTGCCGAAGTACGCGGACCGCTTCCAGCAGATCGTCCTGGACGTCTCGCACTGGCTCAACGAGCGCGGCGTGACCCCGGACATGGTGTCCCAGCAGCTGGCCTCGATCGACATGAGTGCCGTCACCGGGACGGCCGTCAGCGCCATCACGAAGATCGCCACGAACGTCTACGCGGTCTTCGGCCTGCTCGTCACCGTGATCATGGGCATGTTCTTCCTCGCGATGGACTCGATGGACGTCGAACGCCGCGTCCGCCTGCTCAGCACCGCCCGCCACGAGTTCGGCCACGCCCTGGTCGAGTTCGCCCAGGGCGTGCGCCGCTACTGGGTGGTCACCACGGTGTTCGGCCTGATCGTGGCGGTGCTGGACGTGATTGCCCTCATGCTGATCGGCGTGCCGCTCGCGCTCGTGTGGGGCGTGCTCAGCTTCCTCACCAACTACATCCCGAACATCGGCTTCATCATCGGCCTGCTGCCGCCGGCCGTCCTGGGCCTGGCGGCGGGCGGCTGGTCCGACTTCCTGTGGGTGGTGGTCAGCTACTCGGTGCTGAACTTCGTGCTGCAGTCCGTGATCCAGCCCAAGGTGGCCGGCGACGCGATCGGCGTGATCCCCACCGTCAGCTTCCTCTCCCTGCTCTTCTGGGCCTGGGTCCTCGGCCCGCTCGGCGCCATCCTCGCGCTGCCCTGCACGCTGCTGGCCAAGGCCGTGCTGATCGACGCCGACCCGAACGCCCGCTGGATCAATGCGCTCATCGCCTCGGACCTGAAGGGGATGGAGCGCCGTCAGTCCTCGCTCCTGGAACGGCTGCGCCCGGCGGCCTGGCGCTCCGACGCGCACGGGGGAGATGAGGACCGCGCCCCCGCGGACGGCGGGGACGACGACGGCCCCGCGACGGAGGAGGTCACGGGCGGGGCTGGAGCAGCACCAGGTCGTTGAGCGCGCCGGCCAGCCGCAGCAGCGGCGGGGCGGGGAACGACAGCTGGGGCAGCCCCGGGTGCAGTGCCGCGCACGCGGCGGCCGCGGCCTCCTCGCCCGCGGCGTCCTCGAACGCCGGCCGCAGCACCGCCGCGCCCAGCGGCAGCGTGTCCAGGAGGGAGCGGGGGCCCCGCTCGGCCGGGTCGTACTCGGCGGGCTGCGCCGCCCCGGTCACCGTGCGCACGCGCAGGGGCCGGCCGCCGGCGTCGTCGGCGCCCTGCAGGAAGCGCAGCGCCGCCGCCGCGTAGGGGTGCTCGGGGTGGAACCGGTCGCCGCGCCAGTGCACGGCGGCCTCGCCGTCGCCCCCCAGCCGCACCCACGAGGCCAGGTGGCCGGGCCCGCCCCACGGCCCGGTGTCCGGCCGCGGTGCCGGCGGCACCCACAGCACCCGGGTGATCCCCAGCAGGGCGGCGAACTCGGCGGCCACCTGGCCGGGGGTCCACGCGCCGTTGATCCGCCCGTCCAGCACGGGGTCCGCGGCCACCACGGCCGTCCCCTCGCCGTCGGTCACCCAGGCCCCGCGCGGGGCGCACAGCAGGGGGGTGAGCAGCGGCAGTCCCGCCGCCTCCGCCACGGCCGTCGCGGCCGCGCCGTCGAGCGGCCCGGTCCCGGTCAGTCCCGCGGCGCTGCGCCAGGCGACGGCGGCCAGGCCCTCGGGGCGGCGGACGAAGCTCGGCCCGGTGCGGCCCAGCAGCGGTGAGCCCACGGGCGCGCGCAACAGGTCCACCTCCGGGGGCACCAGCCGCGCCGCCCCGGCGTCGCGCGGGTGGGCGAGCACGGTGACCGGCAGCACGGCGGCGAGCGTCTCGGCCAGGCCCACGACGGCGTCCCGCGTCTCCTCCAGCAGCGTCGGCACCGGGTGGCGGTGGGGCAGGACGAGCCAGGCCCGCTCGGGCGGGTCCTCGGGTCCGGGCACGGGCACGACGAGGTCCCGGCGCTCCCGCGCGTCGGTGGGGGCGGGGTCGACGGCGGCCATGGCGGACGGGCTCCTGGGAAGACGGCGGCGACGCGCGGGCGCGCGGCGAGGGGATGTCCATCGAGCATAGGCGTCTGACAGGAAGCCGCGGCGGTTTGACCTGTGACCCGGAACACGTGCAGAGTGCGGCCATGACCGCGATGTTCTCCGCCCAGGACCATGACGATCTCGACCGGGTCCTCGGCGCGACCGGCGGGATCCCCGACCCCGCCGACCTGCACGCCCTCGCCGACGATGCCGTCGTGCAGGTGCGGCGCTGGCTCGCCGAGTCCCGGGACCACGAGGCCGACTTCGCGGCCCGCCAGCTGGCGGGCGCCCTGAAGGAGTCGGGCGGACTCGACTTCATCGTGCGCTTCGTGGACCACGTGGTCCGCCCCGAGGACCCCGCGATCGCCGCCCGGGCGCTGCGGGAGCTCGCCGGCCGCGCCCCCGGCTTCCTGCCCCCGGCCCTGCGCGCCGTCCTCGGCGTCGGCGGCCGCGCCGCCCCGCTCGTGCCGCGCATCGCCGTCCCCACGGCCCGCCGCGTGCTGCGGCACATGGTCTCCCACCTGATCGTCGACGCGCGGGACCGACAGCTCGGCAAGGCCATCGCGGCCCTGCGCGACGAGGGCACCCGGCTGAACATCAACCTGCTGGGCGAGGCGATCCTCGGCCAGGGCGAGGCGGACCGCCGGCTCGAGGGCATCGCCGCGCTGATCCGCCGCGACGACGTCGACTACGTGTCCGTGAAGGTCTCCGCCGCCACCGCCCCGCACGCGCCCTACGCGTTCGACGAGGCCGTCGCGGACATCACCGAGCGGCTCACCCCGCTGTTCGAGCTCGCCCGGGATCGGGACACCTTCATCAACCTGGATATGGAGGAGTACCGCGACCTCGACCTCACGCTCAACGTGTTCACCGCCCTGCTCGAGCAGCCGGGCCTGCGCGACTACGAGGCCGGCATCGTGCTGCAGGCCTACCTGCCGGACGCGCTCGCGGCCATGGTGCGCCTGCAGGAGTGGGCCGCGCGCCGCGTCGCCGCCGGCGGCGCCCCGGTCAAGGTGCGCGTGGTCAAGGGCGCCAACCTGCCCATGGAGCGGATGCAGGCCTCCCTGACGGGCTGGCCGCTGGCCACGGTGGGCTCGAAGCAGGAGGCGGACACCAACTACAAGCGCGTGCTCAACTACGCGCTCACCCCGGAGCATCTGGCCCACGTGCGCATCGGCGTGGCCGGGCACAACCTCTTCGACGTCGCCCTGGCCCACCGGCTGATCGAGCGCCGCGGGCTCGACCCGGCCGCGGTGGAGTTCGAGATGCTGCTCGGCATGGCCACCGGCCAGGCCGCCGCCGTCCGGGCCGACGTCGGCGCCCTGCTGCTCTACACGCCCGTGGTGCGGCCCGAGGAGTTCGACGTGGCGATCTCCTACCTCGTGCGCCGCCTCGAGGAGGGCGCCTCCCCGGAGAACTTCATGTCCGCCGTGTTCGACCTGGACGCGGACGCGGACCTGTTCGCCCGCGAGGAGGAGCGCTTCCGCGCCTCGCTGCGCCACCTGGACGCGGCCGTGACCCGTCCGAACCGCCTCCAGGACCGGTCCCGCGGGGAGGACGGGCCGACCCCCGCCCCCGTGGACGGCTTCGCCAACACCCCGGACACGGACCCCGCGCTGCCCGGCAACCGGGAGTGGGCCCGCCGGATCCTCGCGGCCGTCCCGGGCTCGGACCTCGGGACGGACACCGTCCGCGCCCACCGCGCCACCACGGCCGACGACGCCCGTGCCGCCATCGCCGCCACCGCCGACCCCGGCGCCCGCTGGGGCGCGCTCACCGGCCACGAGCGCGCCGACGCGCTGGACGCCGTCGGACGGGCCCTGCACGCCGGCCGGGCCCGCCTGCTGGAGGTGGCCGCCGCCGAGACCGGCAAGACCCTGGACCAGGGCGACCCCGAGGTCTCCGAGGCCGTGGACTTCGCGCACTACTACGCGCGCCTGGCCCGCGGCCTGGACGCGGTGGAGGGCGCCCGCGCCGTGCCCGTCCGCCTGACCCTGGTGATCCCGCCGTGGAACTTCCCCGTGGCCATCCCGGTCGGGGGCGTCCTTGCCGCGCTCGGCGCCGGCTCGCCCGTGGTGTTCAAGCCGGCCCCGCAGTCCGAGCGGACGGGCGCGGTCGCGTGGGAGCTGATCGTGGCCGGGCTGCGGGACTCGGGGCTGTTCGACGACGGCGGCCCGCTCGCCGGGCACGACCCCGCGGACCTCGTGCGCCTGGTGACGCTGGCGGACGAGGACGAGGCGGAGGTCGGCGCGGCGCTCGTGACCGACCCGGCCGTCGAGCGGCTCATCCTCACCGGCAGCTGGGACACCGCACGGCTGTTCAAGGGGATGCGCCCCGACCTGCACCTGCTCGCCGAGACCTCCGGCAAGAACGCCGTGATCGTGACCCCGTCCGCGGATCTGGACCTGGCCACGAAGGACGTGGTCCAGTCCGCGTTCGGTCACGCCGGCCAGAAGTGCTCGGCGTCCTCCCTCGTGGTGCTCGTCGGCTCCGTGGGCACCTCCGAGCGCTTCCACCGGCAGCTGCTGGACGCGGCCTCGTCCCTGCACGTGGCGCACCCCGTGGACCCGCGCGCCGAGATGGGCCCCGTGATCGAGGCCCCCGGCGAGAAGCTGCGTCGCGGGCTCACCGAGCTCGGCCCGGGGGAGCGGTGGGCCCTGCGTCCGCGGCAGCTGGACGAGACGGGTCGCCTGTGGAGCCCGGGCATCCGCTCCGGCGTCCGCCCCGGCGCCGACGCCCACCTCACCGAGTACTTCGGCCCCGTGCTGGCCGTGATGACGGCCGAGACGCTCGAGGAGGCGATCGGGATCGTGAACGCCGTGGATTACGGCCTCACCTCCGGGCTGCACTCGCTGGACCGGGAGGAGATCGACGTGTGGCTGCGCGGCGTGCGCGCCGGCAACCTCTACGTGAACCGCGGCATCACCGGGGCCATCGTGCGCCGCCAGCCCTTCGGCGGCTGGAAGCGTTCCGTCGTCGGCCCCACCACGAAGGCCGGCGGGCCGCACTACCTGCATGGCCTCGTGGACTGGGAGGACGCGCCCACGTGGGCCGGGGGAGAGGGACGGCCCGGGGCCGAGGCCGACGGTGCGGGCGCATCCTGGCTCGAGACCGCCCGCGCCCTCGACACCCACGCGTGGACCACCGTGTTCGGGGTGGCCACGGACGTCTCCGCGCTCGAGGCCGAGCGGAACGTGCTGCGTCACGTCCCCACCCCGGTCCTCGTGCGCCGGCACTCGGGGCCCGCCGACCACCTGCTGCGCATCGTCTCCGCCGGCCTGCGCGCCGGGGCGCCCATGACCGTGAGCCTGCGCCCGACCCCCACCGCGGAGGGGCCCGACGCGGACGGGCTCTCGGCCGAGGCCGTGCGCGGCCGGGTGGAGGAGCTGGTCCGGTCCGTCCGCACGGAGGGTGCCGGCACGTCCGCGCCGGTGGACGTCGTCGTCGAGGACGACGCCGCGTTCCACGACCGCGCCCGGCGGCTGGCCCTCATCCCGCCCGCAGCGGAGGGCGGCGGCGACGCACGGATCCGGCTCGTCGCCGACTGGGCCGGCGACCGGGAGGCGGCCGAGGCGGCGCGGAGCGCGCTCCACGCGGCGCTCGGCGACACCCCCGACGTGGCGGTCTACGCTGGCCCCGTGGTGAGCGCCGGCGAGGTGGAGCTGCTGCCGTTCCTGCACGAACAGGCCGTGTCCGTGACCGCCCACCGGTTCGGCACGCCGGACCATCTGACCGAGGGGGTCCTGTGACCCCGAGGAGGAACATCCGATGCATCTGATCCCCCGCACGATCTGGGTCGTCGCCCGCGCGCGTCGCCGCCCGCGCGCCGGACTCTGGGAGCCGACGACGCTGCCGATGCGCGCCCTGCCCACGGACGTGGACATGGCCCTGCACGTCAACAACGGCCAGTACTTCGGGCTGTTCGACCTCGGCCGCTTCGACGCGATGGTCCGCACCGGCCTGTGGGACGAGATCCGCCGTCGCGGCTGGACGCCTGTGGTGCAGGCCGAGCAGATCGCGTTCCGCCGCTCGGTGACCCTGGGGCAGCGGTTCGACGTGGAGACGCGGATGATCGGCCTGGATGAGCGCGCAGTGTGGTTCGAGCAGCGCGTCGTGGTCGACGGCGACGTCGCGGTGCGCGCGTACATCTGCACGCGCCTGCGCAAGAAGGACGGCCGCCCCGTGGAGAACGACGAGGTCCGGGCGATCGCGGCGGCGGCCGGCCACGACCTCGCGGGGGAGCCGACGCTGCCGGAGTGGCTGCACGAGTGGCGGCGCAGCGTGGCCCTGCCGTCGGCCCGGACGCCCCTGCCCCACACGTGGGACCTCGATACAGTGCGGCGAGGATGAACGTTCGAGTGATATGGGGCACGATGGTCGGGTGAACAACAGACTCCTGATCGTCGCGACCCTCTCGCTGGCCGCGCTCGTCGTCGTGCTGGTGGCCGCCATCGGCGGCGGCGCGTGGTGGGTGCTGGCGGTGCTCCTGGTGGCGCTGCTCGTGCTCGCCGTGTGGGACATGACCCAGAAGCGGCACGCGATCCTCCGCAACTACCCCGTGCTCGGCCACATGCGGTATCTGCTGGAGTCGATCCGCCCCGAGATCCAGCAGTACTTCATCGAGCGCAACTTCGACGGCAAGCCGTTCGACCGGGACACCCGCTCGATCGTCTACGCCCGTGCGAAGGGCCTGGACAGCCACAAGGCGTTCGGCACCGAGCGGGACACCTCGGAGATCGGCTACGAGTTCCTGTTGCACTCCACCGCCCCGGTCAACCCGCCGGAGGAGCCCCCCACGGTGCGGATCGGCGGCCCGGACTGCCGCCGGCCCGTGGACATCTCGCTGATGAACATCTCGTCCATGTCCTTCGGCTCCCTCTCCGCCAACGCCGTGATCGCCATGAACAAGGGCGCCGGCCTGGGCGGGTTCATCCACGAGACCGGCGAGGGCGGCCTCACCAAGTACCACCGCGGCAACGGCGCGGACCTGTTCTGGGAGATCGGCTCCGGCTACTTCGGCTGCCGCAACGAGGACGGCACCTTCAGCCCGGAGAAGTTCGCCGAGAAGGCGCTGCTGCCCGAGGTCAAGGGCATCACCATCAAGATCTCCCAGGGCGCGAAGCCCGGCCTGGGCGGCATGCTGCCCAAGGAGAAGATCTCCCCCGAGATCGCCGAGGCCCGTGAGATCCCGATGGACAAGGACTGCCTGTCCCCGGCGTCCCACTCCGCGTTCCGCACCCCGCGCGAGATGGTCAGGTTCATCGAGCAGCTCCGTGAGCTCTCGGACGGCAAGCCGATCGGCATCAAGTTCTGCGTGGGCTCCCGCGTGGACGTGCTGGCCATGACCAAGGCCATCTGGGAGGAGCGGATCGCCCCCGACTTCATCATCGTGGACGGCTCCGAGGGCGGCACCGGCGCCGCCCCGCTCGAGTACTCGGACCGCGTGGGCACCCCGCTGACCGAGGGCCTCATGCTCGTGCACAACGCGCTCGTGGGCACCGGCCTGCGCCACATGATCAAGCTCGGCGCGGCCGGCAAGGTCGCCACCGGTTCGGACATCGTCAAGCGTCTGATCCAGGGCGCGGACTTCACCATGTCCGCCCGCGCGATGATGATGGCCACCGGGTGCATCCAGGCGCAGAAGTGCCACACGAACGAGTGCCCCGTGGGGGTGGCCACGCAGGACCCGCGTCTGATGCGCGCCCTCGACGTGGAGGACAAGGGCAACCGCGTCTTCAACTACCACCGCCTGACCGTGCGCGAGGCCGTGCAGATCATGGCGTCCATGGGCCTGACGCATCCGTCCCAGCTGAACACCCGCATGCTGCGCCGCCGCGTGGACCACCTGAGCACCCGCTCGTACGCGTCCATCTACCACTGGCTGCGCACGGACGAGCTGCTCAACGACCCGCCCGCCGGCTGGGCCATGGACTGGGAGGAGGCGGACGCGGACCACTTCGGCGAGCACGCCCGCGTGGACTACCTCACCGAGCGCGACCCCCAGTGGCGCTCCGAGCTGCTGATCCCGGGCCGCAAGGCGGCCGGCGCCCCCGTGCAGGGCTCCCCCATCTCCGGGACGGGCTCCACGCTCGTCGACGCCCGGCAGACCGAGTCCGTGCCGCTGACGACGTCGCCGATGCCGCGCGTCAGCTCGTTGGGTGAGGGTGAGTCGCTGTCCCCGCACGGCGGCCGTCGTCGGGCCCCGCAGGATCCGGCACCCGCCGCCACCGCCGGCGAGACGCCCACCGACGAGAACGAGGGCCTGCCGGCGGAGGCCGGCGAGCGGCCCGAGCGCCAGGACGGCGAGGAGGTCACCCAGCGGGGGACCACCGGCCGCGTCGAGGGCGAGCACCGCGGCGAGGGCCGCGTCGGCTGACCCACCCCCGCAGTCACCCCCGCTTTCGAGGCGGGAAATCCACCTCACACGACGCCCCCGGGCGCCCATGAGATAGATTTCCCGCCTCGTCGCGTGAGGGGTCGTAGCCTGGGGCCGTGACCCTGCCCGCCCCCGCCGCTCGCCGCCCCTCCGCGGCCCTGCTGTGGGTGCTGCTGGCGGCGATGGGCGCCGGGCCCCTGTTCAACTACGGCGTCTCCGCCTCCTCCACGGTCGTGATGGAGCGGCTCGACGTCACCTCGGGCCAGCTCGGCACCGTGATGACGGTCGTGTTCGCGGCGGCCGCCGTCACCTCGCTCGGCCTCGGCCGGGCCGCCGACCGCCTGTCCGCCCGCGCACAGCTGAGCATCATCTTCGGCGGCACCGCCGCGGCGCTCGTGCTCGGCGCCGTCGCCCCGTCCCTGCCCGTGCTGTACGCGGCGGCCGCCGTGGCGGGCGTCACGCAGGCCATCTCCAACCCCACCACGAACCGGATCATCCGGACCGTGGTGCCGCCGGAGAGGCGCATCGGGTGGGTCGGGGTGAAGCAGTCCGGCGTGCAGGCGGCCCAGCTGGTCGGCGGCCTGTTCTTCCCGGCCGCGTCCCTCGCCCTCGGCTGGACGGGCGCCGCGCTGGGGGCCGCGGTGCTCATCGGGGCGCTCTGGGTGCTCGCCCTGGTCGCCGCCCCGCCGCTGCCCGGGGCGCCGCCGCCGGCCACCGGCCCCGTCGGCGGGCGACGACGGCGGGACACCTCGCCCCTGCCGGCCACGGTCTGGTTCTTCGCGGCGATCGCGTTCCTCACCGGCCTGGGCATGCAGGCCACGAACACCTACCTGCCGCTTTTCGCGGTCGAGACGCTGGGAATGACGCTCGTGGCCGGCGGCGCCGCGGCGGCCGTGTCCGGGGTGGTGGGGGTGCTCTCCCGGATCGGGTGGAGCCGGCGGATGAGCTCCGGAGACCGGCCCACCACCCTGCTGGCCGTGATCTGCCTGGGTGCGGTGGCCGGCGTCGCGGTGTTCCTCGCCGCGGACCTGCTGGACCTGCCGGCCCTGCTGTGGGTGGGCGCCGCGGTGCACGGCCTGACGGTGCTGGGCGCCAACGTGGTGATCAACGCGGGCCTGTTGAGCGAGGTGCCGGCCGAGCGGCTGGGCCGTGCGACCGGGGCGAACTCGATGGGCATGTACGCCGGCTTCGCCCTGGGCCCGCTGCTGATGGGCCTGCTGCGCGACGTCACGGGCGACTACCGGGCCGGCTTCGCGGTCGTCGCGGCCGGGTATCTGCTGGCCCTGGGCGTGGTGCTGCTGTTGCGTCGCCACGTGGGTCGGCGGGGCGCGGCCTGACGCGCAGGGCCAGGACGAGGCCCACCCCGGAGGACCGCGCCTCAGCGACATCACCGCAGTGCAGCCCTGCGGTGATGTCGCAGCGCCGCGGTCGAACGGGCGTACGGCGGAGTGCGGCGCAGTGCGCGGCGGGGCGTGGACGCCTGACACACGACGACGCCCCCGGTCCGTGTGGACCGGGGGCGTCGGAAGCCGTGCGTCAGGCGAAGATCAGAGCTTCGTCACGTTGGCGGCCTGGAGGCCCTTGGGGCCGTCCTGGGTCTCGAACTCGACGCGGTCGTTCTCCTGGAGCTCCTTGAAGCCGTTGCCCTGGATGGCGGAGAAGTGCACGAACACGTCCGCGGAGTTGTCCTCGGGGGCGATGAAGCCGTAGCCCTTCTCAGCGTTGAACCACTTGACAGTACCGACAGCCATGATGGTGTCCTTTCGATGTGCCCCCGCGGTGCGGTGGCGGTGTTGGACCGCGGCCCGGATGTGGGACGCGGGTGAAGCGGCGAGACTGAACCGCTTGCCCAACACTCATCGACGCCGGCGATGCCGGGCTGACGAGCAGTGAAGATGGCGGGATACAGCTTGATCAACTTCAGGCTCCATCATTGCACGGATCTCGCCGACCGGGAACCAGGGGCCCGATTGTTCACCTGGAGTTCGCTCAGAGCGCGCGCAGGCCGTGGAAGAGATTGCGGTGCAGGGCGGCCGGGGGAGCGGCGTCCGTGTGATCCGCGAAGGCCGTCACCTCCAGCAGCACCACCGTGTGGTCGCCCGCCGGGACCTCGGCGTGCACCCGCGTCTCGAGCCAGAGCGAGGAGCCCCCGATCAGCAGGGCGTCGTGCGGGCTGCGGTGCACGTCCAGACCGGCGAAGCGGTCGCCCTCGCGGGAGGCCAGCTGACGGCACAGCGGCGTCTGGTCCGCCGCGAGCAGGGAGACGCCGATCGCCCCGGCCCGGCGCAGGCGCGGCCAGGTGCGGGAGCTGTTCTGTGCGGAGAAGGACACGAGGGCCGGCTCCCAGGAGATGCCCACGCCGAAGGACGAGGACACCATCACCTCGGGGACGTCGTCGGCGAGGCCCGCCAGCGCGACGACCCCGGTGGGGAATGCCGAGAGGCCGGAGCGGAGGTTGCCGAGGGACAGGTCGGTGTCCCACGCGGCGGTGTGGGGTTCGTGGGTCAGGGTCATGGCGCGCGTCCTCTTCCGATGACTGGCGCGGCTCCGCAGACGGCGGGAACGCGGATCGCCCGGATCCGCGGAGGCGCGGTACTTGCCCGTCGGGGTGTCCGAGGGGCCGAATCATCACCTGGAGCACCCCACTACTGCGTGAGAGGGTTGCCGTCCCGCCGGCCAGGGCCGTGAATGACGGGAACTCGTGATTCTGGGGATCAGCCTACGGAGGGGTCCGTGGGGTGGTCAAAGCGCGGCGGTCGCGCGGCGTCATCCGAGCTGCCCGATGTGATGCTTGACACACCGCGCATCGCCAGCCAGGATCAAGCCACTCGAGAGGGGGGCTCGAGACCGCAGCCCGCGGCCCCGCAATCGGTTCTCTGAGAGGGATCGGATCATGCGGATGGATATCGAGAAGAAGCGTGCGGCATTGTCGGCCGCCGTGGTCGTCGCGGCTCTCCTCGGTATCGCCATCTCGGGATGCTCCGCTTCCCCGGGCAGCGTCTCCTCCACCGCGAAGGCATCCACCGCTGCGGCGTCCTCCGTCACCGTGACGTCAGCGGCCCCCTCAGCAACCCGGTCGGCCTCCGCCACCGGTTCGTCCGCGTCGTCACCCGCCGGTGAAGAAGCACTCCCCGCCGCGCTGTTCGAGGAGGACGGGATGACGTTGGTCGAGTACACGCGCCGGCATCCGGATGCGGACCATCTCGACCCGGAGAAGGAGTCCGTCCTGGAGGAGGCGGTCGGGACGGGCACACAGCAGATCACCGTGGACGCCCAACAGGGTGCGGTCCTTCGGGTCATCGTGCTGTGTCCTTCGGATGCCACCGGTGAGACGGAGATCCGGACCTCACGGGGCGGCGGGGGAACGAAGACCTGGATGGCCGGGTCGGAGGCGCTGTGCGGCGGCTGGTCGGCGGCGACTCCCCCCGTGGATGAGGCGGGGCCGATGACGTTCACCGTCACGGTGGACAACGACAAGCCGTTCCGGATGGTGCTGACCGCACCCTCCGCATGAGGCCACCATCACGACGGCGGATGACGGCGCGGGGAGGACTGAGTCGCTCAGCGTCGGTCGCGGCCGCGCAGCGCGTCCAGCTGCCGGCGGTCACGCTTGGTGGGCCGGCCCGCGCCGCGCTCGCGGTACGGCACCGCGAGCAGCTCACGCGGCACGGGCGGCGGGGAGTGGTCCACATACTGCTGCCGGGCCACGGGGGCACCCACCCGCTTGGCGATCAGCCCCGTGACCTCGAGGATCCGCTCGCGTCCGTCCTGGCGCACCCGCACCCGGTTCCCGACGACGACGGGCGTCGCCGCCTTCACGGGCTCGCCGTCGATGCGCACGTGGCCTGCGCGCACGGCCGCCGTGGCCGCCGACCGGGTCTTGTACAGCCGCACGGCCCACAGCCACGCGTCGATGCGGACGCCGCTCACGCCCGCCCCCTCACGCGAAGCGGGCGCGGATCGCGGCGCCGTGCGCGGGCAGGCGCTCGTCCTCGGCCAGCACGCCGATCCCGTCCGCGACCTCCTCGAGCCCGGTCTCCGTGTAGCGGATGCGCTGCTGCAGGCGCAGGAACGTCACGGTGTTCAGACCGGAGGAGTGCCGGGCCGTCCCCGAGGTGGGGAGCACATGGTTGGACCCGGCCGAGTAGTCGCCCAGCGGCACGGGGGCGTACGGGCCCACGAACACGGCGCCAGCGTTGCGGATGCGCCCCACGAGGGCCTCGGGGTCGCGCGTCTGGATCTCGAGGTGTTCGGTGGCGTAGCGGTCGGAGACCTCCACGGCCTGGTCCATGTCCCGCACCAGCAGCACGCCGGACTGGGGGCCGGTGAGGGCCTCGCGGATCTGATCCTCGTGGAACGCCCCGGGCACCTGCGCCTCGATCGCCGCCTGCACGTCCCGGAGCAGGTCCTCGGAATCGGTGATGAGCACGGAGGCGGCCAGCGGGTCGTGCTCGGACTGGCTGATCAGGTCCGCGGCCACCCAGTCGGCGCGGGCGGTGCCGTCCGCGATCACGGCGATCTCGCTCGGCCCGGCCTCGGCGTCCACGCCGATCACGCCCTGCAGGGCGCGCTTCGCGGCGGCCACGTACACGTTGCCGGGCCCCGTCACCAGGTCGACGGGCGCGCAGAGCCACCCGCCGTCGTCGTCCTGGACGCCGTGCGCCAGCATGGCCACGGCCTGGGCGCCGCCGGCCGCGTAGACCTCGTCCACGCCCAGCAGCGCGCACGCGGCGAGCACGGTGGGGTGGGGCAGGCCGCCGTGGTCCCGCTGCGGGGGCGAGGTCACCGCGAGGCTCCCCACGCCGGCGGCCTGCGCGGGCACCACGTTCATCACCACCGAGGAGGGGTACACGGCGCGGCCGCCGGGCACGTACAGGCCCACGCGGCCCACGGGGATCCAGTGGTTCTCCACGACGGCGCCCTCGCCGAGCTCGACCGTGGAGTCCTGGGGGTGCTGGGCGTCGTGCACGAGCCGGGCCCGGTGGATCGACTCCTCCAGGGCGGCGCGCACCCGCGGGTCGAGCCCGGCCAGGGCGGCCTCGAGCGCCTCGGCGGGCACGCGCAGGGCGGGCGGACGGACGCCGTCGAACCGCTCGGCCAGCTCCAGCAGGGTCTGCTCGCCGCCGTGGCGGACCTGCTCGATGATCGGGGCGACCACCGGCACCACGGAGGACACGTCCACGTTCGCCCGCGGGATGATGCGGGACAGGTCCGCGGTGGCGGTGTCGAGTGGGCGCAGGTCGGTGACGGAGAGCACGGATTCCTCCAGAGGGGCGGTGGCGGGCCGGCGGGACGGGGCACGACGACGGCCGGGCCCGGACCGCGCGGACGGTCAGGCTCCATTGTGCTCTTCTCCGGGGTGCGTCCGGGGGCGGGTGTCAGACTGTCGTCATGGTCTTCCCCGTCCTGCCCGCCCT
>NZ_JASDCZ010000159.1:0-4207 GCF_030407635.1 Micrococcus sp. APC 4021 | reverse complement strand
CCCCGAACAGGAGCAGCATGACCGACGCCCCCGAGACGGCCGCCCCGGACGCGCCCCCGCGGCTGATCGCCACACCGGCCGGTGGAGTCCCCCGGCTCACCGACACCCGCGCGGGTCTGGAGGCCTGCGCCGCGGCGCTCGCCGCGGGGACCGGGCCGGTCGCCGTCGACGCGGAGCGCGCCTCCGGGATCCGGTACGGCCAGCGGGCCATGCTCGTCCAGCTCAAGCGCGAGGGCGCCGGCATCTGGCTCGTCGATCCCGAGGCCCTCGACGGGCTGGCCCCGCTGCAGGAGGCCCTCGCGGGCGTCGAGTGGATCCTGCACGCGGCCAGCCAGGACCTGCCCTGCCTGGCCGAGCAGGGGCTGCGCCCCGATCGGCTGTTCGACACCGAGCTCGCGGCCCGGGTGGCCGGCCTGCCGCGCGTCGGCCTGGCCGCGGTCCTGGAGGAGCTGCTGGGGGTCACCCTCGCCAAGGAGCATTCGGCCGCCGACTGGTCGGTGCGTCCGCTGCCCGAGGCGATGCTCACCTACGCGGCGCTCGACGTCGAGCTGCTCGTCCCGCTGCGCGAGGCCCTGATCGCGCGCCTCGAGGCCGACGGCAAGCTCGCGTGGGCCGAGCAGGAGTTCGAGCACGTGCGCACGGCCCCGCCGCCCACGCCGAAGAAGGACCCCTGGCGCGGCACCTCGGGCTCCCAGACGCTGCGCCGCCCCGTGCAGCGCGCGGTCCTCAAGCGCCTGTGGGAGGCCCGCGAGGACCTCGCCCGCCACCGCGACGTCGCCCCCGGCCGGCTCATCCCGGACCGGTCGATCGTCGCCGCCGCGGCCGCCCAGCCGCGCACCGTCCCCGCCCTGCGCCAGACCTCCGGCTTCCACGGCCGCGCCGCGAGCCGCGAGGCCCCGCGCTGGATCGCCGCGATCCGGGCCGGCGTCGAGGACGCCGAGCGGGGCGACGCCCCCGCGGCGCAGATCCGCACCGGGGACGGCCCGCCCCCACCCCGGGCCTGGAAGGACCGGGACCCGGTGGCGGACCGCCGCCTGCGCACGGCCAAGGCCCGCGTCGCCCGTCGGGCCGAGCAGCTGGGGATGCCCACCGAGAACCTCCTCACCCCGGACACCCTCCGGCGGATCTGCTGGACCCCGCCTGCCCCGATCACCCCCGAGACCGTGGACGCGTTCCTGACGGAGCGGGGCGCGCGCCCGTGGCAGGTGGAGAACGTCGGCGCGATCGTCACGGTCGCGCTCCTGGACCCCGATCCCGCCGGCGCCTGAGCCCCCGACGCGGCCGGCCGGATCGGTCCGTCGCGTCGCGTCGACGCGGAGGCTACTCGCCGGTAGTGTGACCCGCATGACATCCGTTTCTCTTGCTTCCTTCGACCACCTGCCCGCCCTGGCCCCGGATGAGGTCGTCACCACCGTCACCGTGACCGACCACGCCCTGCCCGAGGGTGCGGGCACGCTCGCGCTGCTCACGCTGGACAACGGGCAGGGACCCCGCCGGCCCGCGACCCTGGGCCCGGCCACGCTCCTCGGCCTCGGCCGGGTCCTCGACGAGCAGGCCGCCCGGGCCGCCGCGGGCGAGATCCAGGCCCTGGCCGTGACCGGCGTGGAGGGGACCTTCGCGGCCGGGGCGGACCTGTCCCTGATCGCGAGCATCACCGACGACGTCGGCCGCGACCTGGCCCTGCTCGGCCACGCCGTCTACGACCGGCTCGCGGCCCTCGAGATCCCCACGGTCGCGCTCGTGAACGGCCTCGCCCTCGGCGGCGGCCTCGAGCTGGCCCTGGCCGCCGGACACCGCGTGGTGGCCGCCGACGCGAAGGGCTTCGGCCTGCCCGAGGTCCGGCTCGGCCTGATCCCCGGCTGGTCCGGCGTGTGGCGCGTGCCCCACCTGATCGGCCCGGAGGCCGCCGTCGACGTCGTGCTGAAGAACCCCCTCGACGACAACCGCATGCTCGACGCCCGTGCGGCGCACGGGCTGGGGCTCATGGACCGGATCGTCGAGGGGGACCTCCTCGACGCCGGCCTCGAGCTCGCCGCCGCCCTGGTCACCGGGGACGAGTCCGTGGCGGCCGAACTGGCCGCCCACCGCGACCGCGACGTGTCCGACGCCGCCTGGGACCGCGCCCTGGCGGCGCTGGAGCGGCTGCAGGCCGCCCGTCCCGGTCGCCACCTGCCGGCGCGCCGTCACCTGGAGGCCCTGTTCACCGGGGCCCGCACGCGCACCCGCGCCGAGTCCGCCCAGGCCGAGGCGGACGCCCTCGGGACGCTGCTGCACTCCCCCGAGTTCCGCCGCACCGTGTACGCGTTCCTCGGCCTCGTCCAGGGCCGCGCCAAGCGCCCCGCCGGCGACCCGGGCCGCGAGCTCGCCCGCGAGGTCCGGAAGGTCGGCATCGTCGGTGCGGGCCTGATGGCCGGCCAGCTCGCCCTCGTCTTCGCCCGGCACCTGCGGGTGCCCGTCGTGATGACGGACGTCGACGCCGAGCGTGTCGAGCGCGGCCTGGCGGGCGTGCGCGCGCAGGTCGAGAAGATGGTCTCCCGTGGACGGCTCTCCGCCGAGGACGGCCAGGCCCTGGCCGGGTTGATCACCGCGGACACGGACAAAGCCGTGTATGCGGACGCCGACATCGTCATCGAGGCCGTCTTCGAGGAGCTCGAGGTCAAGCGCACCGTCTTCCGCGAGCTCGAGGGCATCGTGCGTGAGGACGCCATCCTGATGACCAACACCTCGAGCCTGTCCGTGGCCGCCATGGCCGAGGTCCTCGAGCGTCCCGAGCGCCTCGTGGGCTTCCACTTCTTCAACCCGGTGGCGGTCATGCCGCTCGTGGAGATCGTGCGGACCGAGGCGACGACGGACGAGGTCGTGGCCACCGCGTTCGAACTGACCCGCCGGCTCCGCAAGACCGGCGTGCTCGTCCACGACGCCACCGCGTTCGTGGTCAACCGCGTCCTGCTGCGCATGATGGGCGAGGTGCAGAACTCCTTCGACGAGGGCACCGACGCGCACGAGGCCGACCACGCGCTGGACCCGCTGGCCCTGCCGATGACGCCGTTCACCCTCCTGGCCATGGTCGGCATCCCCGTGGCCCAGCACGTGTCCGAGTCCCTCTCCGCGTCCTTCGGCGCGGAGCGCTTCCCGGTCTCGGCGAACCTGCAGCGCCTGATCGACGCCGGCAAGACCGCGATCTGGGCCAAGGACGTCCGCCCGGACCGGCGCGACGAGGAGGCCGCCGGCGCGACCGGCGAGCAGATCCCGGAGGCGACCGCGGCCCTGCTGGAGCAGGGCTCGACCCCGCAGACCTCCGAGGAGCTGCTGCGCCGGGTCGAGGACGCGCTGGCCGAGGAGATCGGCCTGCTCCTGGACGAGCGCGTCGTCGCGGCCCCCGAGGACGTGGACCTGTGCATGATCCTCGGCGCCAACTGGCCCCTGCACCTGGGCGGCATCACGCCGTACCTGGACGACTGCGGGGCCGCCGAGCGGGTGAACGGGCGGCGCTTCCACCCGGCCGCGCAGGCCTGACCGGCCCCGGCCGGGCCGTCCGCGACGGCCCGGCCCACGGCTCAGGCGATCGGCAGCCCGGCGAACGTCACCACGTGCGCGTCGAGCCCGGCGGTCGCCGCGGCCTGGTCGGCCACGGGGGTCGAGGCGGTGCCCCCGCCCCAGTCGGAGGCGACCACGGCGCCCTCGCGCACGAGGTGCGCCCCCAGCTCCACGCCGTCCGCGACGACGGCCACCCGCACGTCCGACCCGCCCGCGTCCGCCGGGCGCAGCTCGGCGCGGGGCACGCGCAGCCCGCCCTGCAGGGGCGAGGCCTCCTCGAGCCGGTCCACGGCGAGCGGGCCCTCGGCGGCCACCCGCGCGAGGAGGAGGTACTCCGCGTACGAGGGCAGCACCGCGGCGTCGATGCCGGCCCGCTCACGGTCGATGCGCACCCGCTGGGCTCCGGCGGAGTCCTCGTGGGTCGTCCATGCCCAGCCGTCCCCGTCGGGCGTGAAGCCGACCTGCGTCTGGGCGAGGTAGCGCTCGGGCAGTCCACCGCGGGCGGCGCGCTGGGCGGGCGTGGGGGCGAAGCCCATGCGGGTGGTCAGCACGCCGTCCTCCAGCACCCGGTGCAGGAAGCCGACGTGCACGTCGTCGAGGGTCACGGCCTCCCACCGCTCGAAGGGAGTGAGGTCGAAACGGGCGGCGCCGGTGGGGCGCGGGGCGGGGT
>NZ_JASDCZ010000158.1:0-4266 GCF_030407635.1 Micrococcus sp. APC 4021 | reverse complement strand
TGAGAGAGGCCCAATCTCACGTTCGAAAGCGCCCATTCGCCCCATTCCACGTTCGAAAGTGCGGGGCGGGAGCCGCGGCTCAGAGGAACAGTGTCGCCACCCCGTGGATCGCCAGGCCCGCGAGCGCGCCGACGACCGAGCCGTTGATGCGGATGAACTGCAGATCCTTGCCCACGAACAGCTCGAGGGTGCGCGCGGTCTGCTCGCCGTCCCAGCGGGCGACCGTCTCCTCGATCACCCCGGTGAGCGCCGGGCCGTAGGAGCTCAGCGCATACGCCGCGGCGCGGCGGGCGTGGCCGTCCACACGGTCGCGCAGCTCGGGGTCCTCCTGCAGGCGGGCGCCGAGGTCGCGCAGGGCGGCCACGAGCGCGCGGTGCAGGTCGGAGGACGGGTCCTCGAGCGCGTCCAGGAGCGAGTCCCGCAGGGAGACCCAGGCCCGCCCGGCCCACGCGCGCAGCCGTTCGTCCGCGAAAAGGTTCCGCTTGAACCGTTCCACCGAGGCGCGGGTGGCGGGCTCGTTCCGCATCTCGTCGGCGAGGCGGTCGAGCCAATCGTCGACGGCGCGGCGGGCCTCGTGCTCCCGGTCGCGGCGGATGCCGGCGAGATACTTGAGGGTCTCGGCGTGCAGTCTCTCGGCGAGGAGGCGGTCCACGAGGTCCGGGCTCCACTCGGGGGAGCGACGGCGCACCGTCTCGACGAACAGCTCGGGGTGGGCGGCCACCCAGTCCCCGGTGTGGGCGACCACGAGGTCCACCACGCGCTCGTGGTGCCGTCCGGCCACCACGTCCTCCAGCACGCCTGCGAGCGTGGGGGACCAGTCCGGGGCCACCATGTGGCGTTCCATCAGCTGGCGCAGCAGCTCCTGGACGGCGTCGTCGTCGGCCGCGGCCATGGCGCCCCGGGCCGCCGTCGCGATCTCCCGGGCGGTGCGAGCCGCGTTCTCCTCACGGCGCAGCCAGCCGCCGGCGGCCTCGGCCACCTTCAGTCCGTCGACCTTCTCGTGGGCGACCTCCGAGTCCAGGAAGTTCTCCTGCACGAACTCGGTCAGCGCGGCGCCGAGCTGGTCCTTCTTCCGCGGGATCAGGGCGGTGTGCGGCACGGGCACGCCCATCGGGTGGCGGAACAGCGCCGTGACCGCGAACCAGTCCGCCAGCGCTCCGACCATGCCGCCCTCCGCGGCGGCGCGCACGTAGCCCCACACCGGGTGGGTGTCCTGCAACGGGAACGCGACCACGAACACCACGGCCAGCAGGATGAGCAGGCCCAGGGCGACGGCCTTCATGCGCCGCAGGCCCGCCGCGCGTTCGAGGGCGCCGGCGCTGAGCAGCTGCTGGGCGGGGTCGGGGGAGAAGGACACGGCAGGCTCCTGATCGCGTGTACCGAATGGTCCCCACCAGTTAACCAGCCGGGCACCCTGCGGTGACGTGGTCGGCACACGCGCTCCCTAGCCTGGCGGCGTGCCCGCCCTCGTGATCGCCCACCGCGGTGCCTCCGCCGCCTTCCCCGAGCACACCCGCGCCGCCATGCTCCACGCCCTCGCCGTGGGCGCGGACGGTCTCGAATGCGACGTCCAGCTCACGCGGGACCGCGAGGTCGTCTGCTGGCACGACCCCACCGTGGACCGCACCTCGGACGGGCACGGCGCCGTCGCGGACCACACGCTCGAGGGTCTGCGCGCCCTCGACGTCGTCTCGTGGCACGCCCGGCGCCCGGGAGCCGAACCCACCACGAGGACGGCGCCCCCCGCCGCGTACGGCGGCGCGGGGGAGCAGGTGCTCACCCTGGCCGACCTCCTGGCGATCGCGACGGCCGCGGACCGGCCGCTGCGTCTGGCCGTGGAGCTCAAGCATCCCTCCCCGTTCGGGCATGAGCTCGAGGAGCGGGTGCTGCGGGAGCTGCTGCGGGCCGGCTGGGACCCGGAGACCGGCCGGGTGGGTCAGGTGCAGGTGTCCCTCATGAGCTTCCATCCGGACGCGCTGCGCCACGTGGCTCCGCTGGCCGGCACGGACCCCCTCTGCCCCCTGATGGACCTCATGCCGACGGAGCTGCCGACCCGGCTCGCGCGGGGGCCGCTGAGCCGGGCGGCGGTGCGTGCGGCGGCGCGTCAGTCGCTGGCGGGGTCCGAGGCGCTCGTCTGGCGCGGCCGAGCCGGGCTGGCGGGGCCCTCCGTGGCCTACGTGCGGGAGCACCTGGCGGACGTGAAGGCGTGGCTGGCGGCGGGGCGACGCCTGCGGGTGTGGACCGTCGACGAGCGCGAGGACGCCGAGTTCCTCCTCGCCCAGGGGGTGCAGGAGCTCACCACCAACCGTCCGGAGGACGTGCTGCGCTGGGTCCGCGAGCGGGCCGCCGCGCGTCGGGAGCGGGTGCCCACCGGGGCCTGAGGGCGCCGTGCCGCACGCGCAGACGCGGCCTGCGTTGCGTTCCTGCCCGCGCTTGTGGCTATAGTCACGTCCAGGAGCGTGCCCGAGGTCACACCCGACGGCGCGGTCCCCTCGCACCCGCGTCTCGGCTGAGACCTCTCCCGGAGGAGCCCCCATGGCCACCCGTCTGCGTCACCGACTCCTGTCCGCCGCCGCGCTCACCGCGGCCGGCGCCCTGCTCGTCACCGGCTGCGCCCAGAGCCAGCGCGACGGCGGCGGCTCCGGCGGCTCGGGCGGGGGCGACGCCGCCCAAGTGGACGGCTCGTTCATCTTCGCCGCCTCCTCCGACCCGAAGACCCTGGACCCGGCCTTCGCCTCCGACGGCGAGACCTTCCGGGTCTCCCGTCAGATCTTCGAGGGCCTCGTGGGCACGAAGCCGGGCACCGCGGACCCCGCGCCGCTGCTGGCCGAGTCCTGGGAGTCCTCGGAGGACGGCCTGACCCACACGTTCCAGCTGAAGGAGGGCGTGACCTTCCACGACGGCGAGCCGTTCAACGGGGAGGCCGTGTGCGCCAACTTCGACCGCTGGTACAACTTCACGGGCATCCAGCAGTCGGAGACCCTCTCGTACTACTACGGCAAGCTGTTCCGCGGCTTCGCGGACAAGCCCGAGGACGCCGTCTACAAGGAGTGCGAGGCCACCGGCGAGCACGAGGTGAAGATCACGCTGGCGCAGCCGTTCGCGGGCTTCATCTCCTCCCTGTCCCTGCCGGCCTTCGCCATGCAGTCGCCGAAGGCGCTCGAGGAGTACAAGGCGGACGAGGTCGGCGGCACCGCCGAGTCGCCCCAGATGTCCGAGTACGCCCGGGCACACCCCACCGGCACCGGCCCCTACAAGTTCGAGTCCTGGAGCGTGGGCGAGGACGTCAAGCTCACCGCCAACGAGGACTACTGGGGCGAGGGCGGCGAGGTCACGGACATCACCTTCCGCGTGATCGACGACCCGGTGGCCCGCCGTCAGGCGCTCGAGGCCGGGGACATCGACGGCTACGACCTCGTGGCCCCCGCGGACACCGCGGCCCTGTCCGAGGCCGGCTTCAACGTGGTGGCCCGCGACCCGTTCACCATCCTCTACCTGGGCCTGAACCAGGAGAAGGAGGAGCTCCAGGACGTCAGGGTGCGCCAGGCGATCGCCCACGCGATCGACAAGGACGCCCTCATCGCGCAGACCCTCCCCGAGGGCACGGAGCCCGCCACCCAGTTCATCCCGAAGTCCGTGAACGGGTACAGCGAGGACGTCACCACGTACGAGCACGACCCCGCCAAGGCCAAGGCGCTGCTCGCCGAGGCCGGCTACCCGGACGGCTTCACGATCGACTTCAACTACCCCACCGGCGTCTCGCGCCCGTACATGCCGACCCCCGAGCAGGCGTTCTCCAACCTCTCGAGCCAGCTGGCCGAGGTGGGCATCACGGTGAACGCGAAGCCGGCCAAGTGGAGCCCGGACTACCTCGACCAGGTGCAGGGCACCTCGGACCACGGCATCCACCTGCTCGGCTGGACCGGTGACTACAACGACACGGACAACTTCGTGGGCGTGTTCTTCGGCCAGGAGAAGCCCGAGTTCGGCTTCACCGATGAGGAGCTGTTCTCCGCCCTCGAGGAGGCCCGCCAGATCCCGACGCTCGAGGAGCAGACGCCGAAGTACCAGGAGATCAACGAGCAGATCTCCGAGATCGTCCCGGCGGTCCCGCTCGCCCACCCGGCCCCGTCGCTGGCCTTCGACAAGCGCGTGGCCTCCTACCCGGCGAGCCCGGTCAACGACGAGGTCTTCAACGAGATCGACCTGACCGAGTGAGCCCGGCGGGCCGGGGACGACCCGCCCCACCGGCGACGACGGCGCCGC
>NZ_JASDCZ010000157.1:0-4291 GCF_030407635.1 Micrococcus sp. APC 4021 | reverse complement strand
TCCACGAGGGCGGGGGAGTGGACGAGGTAGGCGGCCCACTGCCCGCGCGAGATCGACACGTTGAGCCGGTTACGGTTCAGGAGGAAGTCCAGCCCGCGCGGCACCTCCTGCGGTGAGGACGCCGCCATCGTCAGGATCGCGACGGCGGCCTCCCGGCCCTGGAACTTGTCCACGGTGCCGACGGTGGTGCCCTCGAGACCGGCGGCGTCGAGCGCCTCCCGGACCGTGGCGACCTGCGCGTTGTACGGGGCCACCACGATCACGTCGGACGGCTCGAGCGGCCGGCCGGGGTCGTCCGGGCCGGTGGACCAGGTGCGGCCGAGCAGTGACCGGACGATCTCGACGACGGCCGCGGCCTCCTCCGGCGAGGACACCGCGTTGCCCGTGTGGGAGACCGGCCACGGGTGCAGCCCGGGCTCCACGCCGTCGAGCCGGCGGGCGTCCGTGACGTCCTCCTTCGCGCCGAGCTCGCCGGCGTAGGAGAGCGTGGAGACGGCCTCCGTCAGCGCGGAGTGCATACGCCAGGAGGTGTCCAGGAAGAAGCCGCGGTCTGCGCGCAGCACCGGCTCGTCGGCGGCCAGCCAGCTCAGCGCGGCCTCGCCAATCGGCTGGGGGTGGGTCCCCTTGGTGACCTGCGGCAGCTGCTGGGGGTCGCCGAGCAGGAGCACAGTGCGGGCCATGGCCGCCGCGGCGAGGGTGTGCGCCAGGGAGAATTGCCCGGCCTCGTCGATCACCAGGAGGTCGAACTCCTGCACGTCCTCGTGCGCGAAGGTCCAGGCGGTGCCGCCGACGACGTGGCCGGGGAGGCCGATGTACGGCTTGGCGTCCGACACCGTGGCCCAGGGGCGCTCGGGCGCGTCCTTGCCGCGCTTCTCCGCCTTGAGCACCTGTTTCTTCGGCACCCCGATGGACACGAGCTTGCCCAGGAAGTTCTCCACCACGGCGTGGGACTGGGCCGTGACGCCCACGCTCCACCCGCGTTCGAGCAGGGCCTTCACGGCGTGGCTCCCCACGTGGGTCTTGCCCGTCCCGGGAGGGCCCTGGACGGCGACGTAGGAGCCCCGCGCGGACTCGAGCGCCTCCACGAGCGCCTCCCAGCCCTGGCGGGCGGGAGCGGGCGCGGAGTCGCCCTCGCGCAGCTCGGTGGAGATGGCCGCCAGGGGGCGGCCGGCGGTCGCCGGGGGGCGGCGCGCCAGGATGTCGAAGGCGGCCGTGGACGGGGCGGCGGCGTCGCCTCCCGATCCCGGCAGACCGCCGGCCTGCACCGCGGTCCGGGCGCGCTCGCGCAGGCGCTCCTTGAGCTTGTCCGTGTTCACCACCGTGTGGGCGAACGCCGCCATGGGCAGCTCCGAATGCTGCTCCACGTCCTGCGTGGGGATCTTCTCCCGCAGCAGCACCACGGAGCTGCCGTCCGGGCGGTCCTCGACGTCCTCCACGACGGCCTTGGCACCGACCCAGCGCACCGCGTTGGGTTGGAGGAGGTCGCGGCGGTCCGCCGGGACGTCCTCGTACACCGTGATGGCCTCGGCTCCGGGCTGCAGCGAGCTCCCCGGCTCCAGGGTGCCGGTCATCCGCAGCACCCGCTGGAAGGTCCGAGCGCCCTTGGGTCGGTGCCAGTCCTCGGCCACGTCCACGCGGTCCGCCACGACGTTGGCGCGGGCGTCCTGCCACTCATCCGGCGGGGAGATGCCGCGGTCGAAGAAGGCCCACCACACGGGTTTGTCCTCGCGCTGGTAGAAGCCCAGCCCGGCGGCGAGCAGGGCCACGCCGCGCTGCTCGTCGTCCAGGACGGCGTCCGCGTCGTCCGCGGTGGGCAGGAGGCCCAGGAGGTCCGCCTCCAGGCGCGCGTCCTCGCCCTCCAAGGCGGGGGCGGGCTCGACGAGGTGCTCATCGTCGTCGGGCCGGGGTGCCGTGGCGCCGTGCTCGGCGGTGCGCCCCACCTGCTCCAGCAGCCAGTCCCGCAGCCGCGCCGTGGAGACGCAGTCGTACCGGTTGTAGTCCTCGATGTCGGCGCGGATCGCCCGCGCGACCTCGGTGTCTCCGGCCTCCAGCGCGGCGACGTACCGGTGGTACTCGGTGACGCTGTCCGCCGCCGTCGTGACGCCGTCCTCCGCCCGGTGCTCCACCCCCATGTAGAGGGGCTCCAGCTTCTTGATGGAGTAGCTCGGCACACCGGCCCGCAGGGCGGCGCGGACCGTGGAGTAGAGGTCCACGAACAGCCCCGCGCGCAGCCAGTCGTCCAGCTCGCGCTCGCCCACGCCGTGGCGCACGGTCAGGCGCTTCAGCGCGGTGACCTCGTACGCGGCGTAGTGGTAGATCCGCATCCCCGGGTGGGCCGCGCGCCGCGCCTCCACGAACGCCACGAACCGCTCGAGCGCCGCCCGCTCGGCGGCACGGGTGTCCGCCCACAGGCCCGTGAACCGGAAGTCGGCCGAGGCGGTGCGCGCGGTGTCCCCGCCCGGCGCCTCGACCCAGCCCCACAGATACTCGAGGCCCTCCATGCTCCCGTCCGCGGAGACCCACAGCGGGTCCCCCTCGAAGTCGAAGAAGACGTCTCCGGCGTCCGGCACGGGTAGCCCCGCCACGGCGCGCGGGTCCACGATCCGATGCGGCGGCAGCCCGTCCGCCCCGGCCGGCTCCAGCTGGATCGCCGCCTGTTCCCGCAGCGCCTCCCACGTGCGGCGGGCCATGCCCTCCGGCGGTGCGACGGACGCCGCGAGCTGCTCGATGGTCGTGATGCCGGCCTCGCGCAGCCGGGTGCGCTGCAACCGCGTGGCCCCCGCCGTGAGCAGCACGTCCCGGTGCTCGGCGACGGCCTCCTCGCACGCCTCGCATGCGCCGCAGACGCTCAGGCGGTCGTCGCCCCAGCGGGTGGGCTCCCCGGCGGCCACGTGATCCTGCAGCAGCGCCTCCAGCCGGGCTCGCTGGTGCCGGTACACCGGGATCACCTCGTCCAGGTCCGCGACGTGCCGGGAACCGTCCCCGAGCCACAGGCTGCCCTGCCGCGCCCGCGGCACGCCCATGCCGTCCAGCAGGTCTGCGTACGCGGCGATCTGCAGCAGCGCCGTCACCCGTGCATGCCGGGCCAGCTTCGTGTCCACCACCTCGTACGCGCCCTCGGGGTGCTCCTCGTCCGTGCGGAGCACGAGGAAGTCGGCCAGACCGCCGAACGCGCCGTCGTGCAGCATCCCCTGGAACACGACGGCGGGGCGCGCGGCCAACGCCGCCGCGGTGCGCTCGCGGGCGGCCTGCACGCCCTCGGGTGTGTAGCGCTCCGGGCGGGTGAGCCGGACCACCTGGTCTGCGCCGTGCTCCGCCTCGAGTCGCGCGAGCACGCGGGACTCGTGCTCGTCCCCGAGGCGGGAGACCCGCTCGAGGAACGCGTCCGCCACGCCGATCCGCGGGGCGCGCCCGAGCGCGGGGTCCACCGTCCCGCGCAGCCACCCGTAGGTGCACGTGGCGGCGGCGGTGATGTCCGAGGGGCTGAGCATGAAGGAGGCGCGGTCCGGCGCGAAGGTCACCATGCCGTCACCCTAGACAGGAGTCGCGGACGCGATGGGCAGGGCCCGCGCACAGGTCCCCCGGTGTGCCCCGCTCCCACGGCATGACGGCGGGGGCGGCGAGCGTCACACACCGGACCGGACTTGACGTGAGTCACATCCAGGGAGTTACCTAATGATCGTTCAGTAATTCTCTGCGCCGCCGCGCCGGCGCGCCCGTGCCGGCAGGGAGGCCCGCCCATGACCGAGACCGCCCACCACCCCATGCTCGCGGAGGACCGCGTGGCACGGTGGCTCGGCGTCACCCTCGAGGCCGCCGAGAAGGACCACGCGCGCATCCGGATGACGCTCACCGAGGACCAGCACAATGGCTTCGGCCTGGCCCACGGCGGCGCCGTCTTCGCGTTCGCGGACACGTGCTTCGCGCTGACCTGCAACGACCCCGCCTCGGACGGCTCCACCCTCACCGTGGCCTCCGGCGTGGACGTCAACTTCCTCGCGGCCACCCGCGCCGGGCAGACCCTCGTCGCGGAGGGCCGCCTGGTCGCCGCCGCCGGCCGCTCGGCCGTCTACGACATCACCGTCACCACCGACGACGGCACCCCGGTGGCCGCCTTCCGCGGCCGCTCCCGCACCATCCCCGCCCCCGGACGCTGACCGACGGGCGCACCCGCCGATGCGCCGCCGTCGTCGACCGCCGCCCGACCCCGCATCCCCAGGAGAACGCCATGCTTGAGGCCTCGATCCCCAACCCGTACACGCCGGCACCCCTGCCCGCCCCCGCGGTCGGC
>NZ_JASDCZ010000156.1:0-4346 GCF_030407635.1 Micrococcus sp. APC 4021 | reverse complement strand
AGGCGTTCACCCCCAGGCCACGCCGCGGCGGGGGGTGCCGGGGTGCGAGGGGCGTGGGGCAGGCTCATGCGTCTCCCGTCGACGGTGTGTGCCCACCAGGGAACCGTCCCCGTCTGGCCGCGGCGTGGCCTGGGGGTGAACGCCTGCGGAAGGCGCGGGCCACACTCGGTGGCCCGCGCGCCCGGCCGCGCGGTGGAATCGGGGCCGCGAAACCGGTATGCTCGTCAGCCGTGGCCGTTCACGGTCACGTGCCTCCTTAGCTCAGCTGGCCAGAGCAGCTCCCTCGTAAAGAGCAGGTCGCCGGTTCGAATCCGGCAGGGGGCTCCCCCGGACCCCGCCGCGTGATCACGCGGCGGGGTCCTCTCGTCTCCGGGCCGGCCCTCCGGGGCGCGCCGCCGTCAGAGCCCGGCTCCCAGCTCCTCCGCCCGGTCCAGGTGGCCGAGGGTGCGTTCGGCGTGCCGGCCGACCGACTCCGCCGAGCCCTGGCCGAGCCGGTACAGGGCGAGGGCCTGGGCGGTGGCGGCCAGCTCGTGTGCGGCGCGGGAGAGCTCACGGTGGACGTCGGCGGCCTCGGCCGGGATGTGCTCGCCGTCGCCCTCGTGGTCCCGGTGCAGGCGGACGCACAGGGCACGGACCGCGGGGAGCCGTTCCGTGAGGACGTTACCGGCGTGGACCACGCCGTTGCGCTCCTCGGGGCTCAGCACGTCCGTGCCCCGCTGGCCCTCCAGCACCTGCCAGTAGCGGTCCAGGGCCCGGCCGAGTCGGTCGTGGGCACGGCGCCACAGCCCCGTGCCGAGCTCGCGGTCGTCGGCACGCTCCTGACGGAAGCGTGCGAAGGGCCCCCTCATGCGCGGTCGCCGGACGGCCGGCGCGCGTCGGCGGGGTCGGTGACGAGCACGACCTTGCCCGTGCGGGTGGCGGAGTCGAACCAGTCGAACGCCTCGGCGGCCTCGGCGAGCGGGAAGCACGCCCCGACGCTCGCGTCGATGCGGCCCGCCGCCACCAGGGGCCACACGGCACGTTCGGCCGCGGCCACGATCCCGGCCTTGTCCACGACCGAGCGGGAGCGGAGCGTCGCCCCCGTCAGCCAGCCGCGCTTGACCACCAGCTTCATGATGTTGAAGTCCTCCGGGACGGCGCCGCCCTGGACCGCGAGCGTCACGATGCGTCCCTCGGGGGCGAGCGCGGACACGTTGGGTGCCAGGTACGGGGCGCCGACGACGTCGAGGATGACGTCCGCGCCGTGGCCGTCCGTGACCTCCTTGACCCACGGGGCGAAGGCACCGGACTCGGCGGCGCGGTGGTCGAACATGTGCTCGGCGCCCAGCCCACGGCCGAGCGCCACCTTCTCCGGGCCGCCGGCGGTGCCCAGCACCCGGGCGCCGACCGCGGTGAGGAACTGGACGGCGAAGGAGCCGATGCCGCCGGTGGCGCCGTGCACGAGCACCCGGTCCCCGGCCTGCACGCCCGCCCGGCCCACGAGCGTCGAGTGCACCGTGCAGGCGACCTCCGGCAGGGCCGCCGCCTCGACGAGGCCGACGCCGTCGGGGACGGCCATGAGCTGGCCCGCCGGCACGGCGACGTACTCGGCGAAGCCGCCGCCGGCCAGGAGCGCGCACACCCGGTCACCGACGGCGAACCGCCCCTCACCCGGCATCCCGGCCTCGGGTCCCAGCGCCGCCACGGTGCCGGAGACCTCGAGTCCGGGGATCTCGGAGGCGCCGCGCGGCGGCGGATAGCGGCCCTCGCGCTGCGCGATGTCCGCGCGGTTGAGACCCGCGGCGGCCACGTGCACCAGCACCTCGCCCGGGCCGGGGTCCGGCACGGGCTCGTGGCCCACGCGGACGACGCCGTTGTCGCCGGCGCCGGTGAATCGCACGGCGCGCATCTGTGCGGGGACGTCCATGGGGGTCTCCTCCTCTGGTCGGGGGTCGAGGGTCGAGGGTCCATCCTCGCGCGCGGGGGCCGGACTCGCCACCGGTCGCCCGCCGGGCCACGGGCTAGAGTGGGTCCTCGACGCGGCGGCCCACGCCGTCGCGGTCAGGCCCGGGATGGTTGTCCGAGCGGCCGAAGGAGCCGGTCTTGAAAACCGGTGCGCGGTGACCCCGCGCCGAGGGTTCGAATCCCTCACCATCCGCGTGCACACGACGAGAGGCGGCGGGCCGGACGGCCCGCCGTCTCTCGTTCACCTGGGGGCCACCTGGATGTGGTGGACTCGGCGCGTCACCCCGCCGTCCACCGGCGGCGCACCTCTGTCATCACGCATCCCGGGGAGAGCCATGTCCAGCCTGTTCCGTCGCCGTGCCGTCACCACGGCCGCCTGCACCGTCCTCGTCCTCGCGCCCGCGAGCGCGGCGCCCGCCCTGGCCGTCGAGACGGCCGCCGCGGACGAGACCACCATCTCGATCCTGTCCTTCAACGACTTCCACGGCGCGCTGTCCGCGGACTACATCGGCACGCAGTTCGCGGACACGGTGGAGGACTACCGCACCGCGTTCGAGGCCGAACACGGCGCCGGCTCCACGCTGCTGACCAGCGCCGGCGACCTGATCGGCGGCTCGAAGTCCGTGTCCAACGTGCAGCAGGACAACCCGACGATCGACGTGATGAACGCGCTCGGCCTGGCCTCGCTGACCGCCGGCAACCACGAGTTCGACAAGGGCCTGGACGACCTGCAGGGCCGCGTGGAGTCCCGGGCCCAGTTCCCGGTGCTCTCCGCCAACCTGGTGGACCCGACGAGCAAGGAGCCCGTCCTCACCTCGCACGCCGTCTTCGACGTCGACGGCGTGCGCGTCGCCGTCATCGGCGCCTCCCCCAACGAGCTGTACGCGACCACCACCGGCGCGGGCCTGAAGGGCAACGAGGTCCTCGACGAGGTCGCCGCCGTGAACGCGGTCGCGGACGAGCTGGAGGCCCAGGACGCCGCCGACGTGATCGTGGCCTCGTACCACGACGGCGCCGCCGGCGCGGGCGAGCTGGCCGCCGAGCGGGCGGCCCGGGCCGAATTCGACCGCATCGTCGGCGAGACCTCCTCCGCCGTGGACGTCATCTTCAACGCCCACACCCACCAGCTCTACCAGTACGACACCACGGCCGGCGGCGCCCACCGCCCCGTGATCCAGGCGGGCGCCTCCGGCAGCCACCTGGCCGCCGTCGAGCTGACCGTGGGCGCCGACGGCGAGGTCACCGGGCTCACCCCGCGCCTGCTGACCCGGTCCACGCAGGCCCCCGCCGAGGCCGCCGCGGAATCCCCCGTCACCGCCCAGGTGTACGCGATCGAGCAGGAGGCCGTCGCGGTCTTCGAGGACCTGCAGGGCGAGGTCGTGGCCGACCTGTCCGCCTCCATCACCACCGACTACCAGAAGCTGATCGACGCGGGTGGGTCCTGGAAGGCCGGCGGCACGCGTGCCGCCGAGACCACCCTGGGCACCTGGGTGGGCGACGCCGTCAAGCACGCCGCCGAGCAGGCGAACCCCGAGGTGGACCTCGGCGTGACCAATCCCGGCGGCCTGCGCTCCGAGCTGCTGACGGACCGCTTCACCGACGGCGGCGCGTTCCCGGCCAAGCCGGCCGACCTCGTCGGTCGCCTCACCCTGGGCGAGCTGCTCGACATGGCGCCGTTCGGCAACACCATCACCTACTTCGACATCCCGGGCTCCTCCATCAAGCTGGCCCTCGAGGAGAACTGGCGGAACGACGTGCGCAAGTTCACCCTCGGCTGGTCCGAGGAGCTGACCTGGACCTACGACGAGTCCCGCCCGCAGGGGGACAAGGTGACCGGCGTGTGGATCGACGGCGAGCCGCTCCAGGCGGACCGCATGTACACGGTGGCCAGCCAGTCGTTCCTGGCCGACGACACCTGGACGACGCTCGGGGACCCGACCAAGGCCCCCGACGGCTACACCGCCTTCGCGACCGGCCGCCAGAACTTCGTGAACATGGGCCTGTTGGACTCCCAGGCGATCACGGACTACGCCCGCGCCCAGGACGCGGCCCACGGCGCCGTCGCCCCGGACTTCGGCAAGAACGGCGTGCCGGTCACCGACGCCCCCGCCTCGGTCGAGGCCGGGCAGGCCGTCGGCCTGACCCTCGGGGACCTCGTGGTGGACTCCGACGGCGCCCCCGCGGCGACCGCGGTCGACGTCGCCTTCCGCACGGCCGACGGCACCGAGACCGCCCTGGGCACCGTGGCAGTCCCCACGGGTTCCGAGACCGTCACGCTCTCCGGGATCACCGCCCCCGCCGCCGCGGGCACGGGCGAGCTCGTGATGACCGTGCGCTACGCCGACGGCAGCACGACCGTGGTGCGCCATGCCCTCGAGGTCACCGCGGCCCCGACCCCCACC